>JAAXIW010000351.1 GCA_012270135.1 Brevundimonas sp.
CGCCGCCCGCCGCGGGGGCCGCCGCGGGGGCGTTCGGTGGCGTCCCCCGCCCGTGCCCGCCGCCTCCTATAACCCCCTGGGCGGCGACGCCGCCGATGAGCAGGGTCTTGTTGGATGTGCGCTTGCGCATCACTGGGCTCCTTGGAAGGGGGCGCGGCCGTCCAGGCGCGCGAGATCGATCTCGGCGCGGACGCGCGCGAGACGGGCGTCGACGGCGGCGGATCGCGCGTTGACGAGGGCGGTACGGGTGACGCGCAGCTCGACCTGGGAGATGCGACCGGCCTCGAAGCCGATGCGCGACAGGCGGTAGGCCTCCTCGGCGGCGGTGACGCCGGCGTCGGCGGCCGTCACGCGGCTCGCCGAAGCGGCCAGGCGCGCCACGGCGGCGGCGCGATCGGCCTGAGCCTCCTGCCGCGCCGCGAGCAGGCGAGCATCCGCCGCCCTGAAGTCGGCCTGAGCCGCCTCAATGTTCCCCCGGTTTCGGTCGAACAACGGCAGCGGCATGCTGATTCCGAAGGTCAACGCAGTCGCGTCCTCCGCCTCGAAGCGGCGAATGCCCACGCTGGCGTTGATGTCCGGGCGGGCCTGGACTCGTTGCACGTCGATCCGGCGTTCGGCGGCCGTGCGCTCGGCCTCGGCGACACGCACGGTGGGAGCGTCGTTGATCGCCGCCCCCACGGGGGTCGGCGCCTCGTCCAGCAGACTGGCGTCGATACGCGTCACGGGCGACGGGATCATCGCCACGGCGGTGAGGCGGGCGTAGGCAGCGTCCCGTTCGGCGATGGCTTCGTCGAGGGTCGCTCGGGCCGACGCGGCTTCGGCCTCGCCCTGAATGCCGCGTAACAGCGGCTCGCGCCCCTCCTCAACCAGCGCCAGGGCGGCGCGGGCATCGGCCAGGGTCAGGGTCAGGACCTCTTCCGCCAGGGCCGCGCGGCGCTGCGCCGCCTCGGCTTCGGAATAGACGAGGGCCAGGCGACCGGCGGCGTCGATCACCGCAAGATCGCGCTGCAGGCCGACGGCGGCGGCTTCGGCGCTCGGGGCGGCGAGGCGGCGCGAGCGCCGTCCCCAGAGTTCGAGGTCCGTGCTCAGCGCCAAGGTCGTGTCCGCGTTGTCCATTCCCGAGAAGGGTCCGGAGCCGAAGGCGTTCTCGACATCGAGCCCGAGCACGGGGTTGGGACGCACGCGCGCTTGCCGCACGCGGGCCTCCGCGGCGTCGAGATTAGCGCCAGCCTCAAGGGTGGCGGGCGTCTGGCCGAGTTGCGCGAGCAACTGGGCATAAGTCGGGGCGGGGTCAGCCCAGGCGGGACTGACCAGAGTCGCTGCGATTGCAGCGACCGCGCAGCCGACCGCGAGACGCGGTCGCCGGCGAGATGTGGGGGACATGTTCCATTTCCAGATTTCTGATCACGAAGAGGCGCCCGCAAGGGCGCAGGCCTTCGGTCAGACTCTGGGCGGTCGCTTCAGGCCGTCGGGCGTGACCGAGGCTAGGACGTCATCGTGGCGGCCGCTTTGCAGCAGCAGTTCGCCGAACGCGGGCGCGATGGCGTCGACGCCGTGGGCGCGCGCCGTGGAGGTATGGTGGCAGTGTCCGTGGGCGCAGATGCCATGGCTCCCGGACGGGTCGCCGTGGTCGCCGTCGTCGGGATTGTGATCGACGAGAGCGTGGGACGAGGGGGGCTCCGGCTTGCAGGTCGCGGCGTCGCGGGCGGGCGCCTGGGGCAGTTCCAGGTCGAAGGCAGACACCGTGGTCATCAGGCGCTGGTCCAGCCACTCCTGCTTCCAGCCCACTTCCAGCTGCTTGCCCTCCGAGGGCGGGGCCGCGCGGTCGCCCCACAGCAGGGTGCCCGTGTTGGCCTGGAACGAGCGGGCGTGGCTGGCGTAGAACATGCTGCCCGGCCGGGGCTCCCAGCTGATCGCTGCGCTGGGCTGGGTCTTGCTGATGTCGGTGACGGGGTTGGTGTACGCGTCCTTGAAGCGGTCGTGGCGCAGGCCCAGCAGCAGGCCGAAGTCGCCCAGCACCATGCGGTCCTGCAGAAACACGCCGGTGTTGCGCGCGTCCGAGGACAGCCGCGTCACCCCGGTGGACGCCACGGGCGGCACCAGGCCCGCCACGGGGTGGTAAAGGTCGATGGCGCCCAGGTTGCCGGTGGTGCGCGCGCCGTAGATGCCCTCGATGGTGCGCCAGTCCACGCCCGCCAGCAGGGAGAGCTCTACAGGGCCCGTCTGCACCTATCCCCGCAGCTCGGCCAGGGCGGTGTCGGACGTGTATTGCTGCCCCGGCGCCAGCCAGTAGCCCCGTGCCACGCGGCCGTTGGTGACCGGGCCCATGGGCGAGGGGAGATTCACGTTGCGGTCGGTCTCGTTGCGCGACAGGTGCACCCGGGCTTGCAGCCCGTTGGCAAACCGGTGCGTCAGCTCGGTGGAATAAAAGCGCAGGTGGCCATCGGTGGTCAGCCAGGGCGCGCCGTAGAACGCGCCCACCGGCAGCACATCGGCGCGGCGCGGGTTGGTGGGGTCGGGCACGGCCA
>JAAXIW010000378.1 GCA_012270135.1 Brevundimonas sp.
CCCCGCGCCAGGCCCGCGCGCGGCCCCGCGGCGACCCGGGCCGCCGCCTACGCCGACCGCGCCCCCCCGGCCCGTCGCGCGCGCGGCCGCGGCCCGCTCGACCTGGTCGATCTCGAAGCCCGCAAGCCGGGCAAGGCGGCCGAGGCCGAGGGCGCGACCGGCCAGGGTGGCGCGTTCGGCGTAGTCGGCGGCCAGGGTCGCCTCGGGGCCGCGCCCCGGCTTGCCGATGGCGATGACGGCCAGCTTCACGGGGCGCGCCTAGGCGCGGGCGTCGACGCGGTGGCCGCTGTCGACCGACCAGATCTTCTCGATGTTGTAGAAGGCGCGGACTTCGGGCCGGAACAGGTGGACGATCACGTCCCCGGCGTCGAGCAGCACCCAGTCGCAGTGCGGCAGGCCGGAGACCTTGACCTTGCCCAGGCCCTGTTCCTTCAGCGTGCGCTGCAGGTGATCGGCGAGGGCGCCGACATGGCGGTGCGATCGCCCGGAGGCGACGATCATGGTGTCGGCCATGGGGCTTTTGCCCTTCAGGTCGATGAGGACGATGTCCTGGGCCTTGTCGTCGTCGAGACGCGACAGGATGGCCTGTTCCAGATCGGTTGCGCCGACGGGAAGGGGAGCCTCGTGACCGCTCTGGGGACCGTCTTCGGAATGGATGGGCTCGATGGGGTCCATCTCGTGCGCCGTGTTCGAGACGGCGCTGTCTTGCGCATCGTGCGCGGGCGAGGGGGTCAGCGGAGGGCTCCGGGGGTGGTTACTAAAGCGGCAGTCTAGCACGGACCGGCCGGGGCGTCACCCGTCGGGCCGGCCCGCCTTCGCCGCGGCCCTGAGCGCGGTCGAGGAGCGGTGGTTGAGCGGGGCGTTGATCAGGGTCCAGGCCGGCGCGTCCAGATGCGGCAGCAGGCCGGCGCGCGCCATCGGCACGCGGGCGGCGGCGAAGCGGGCGGCGGCGGGGGCGGTGCGGCTGTCCAGCTCCGAGCCGGGCCGGGCGATCACCGCCACCGGCATCAGCCGCATGATGTCGGTCCAGCCGCGCCAGCGGTGGAAGGTCGCCAGATTGTCGGAACCCATCAGCCAGACGAAACGCACGCCGGGGTGACGGGCGACGAGGGCGCGCAGGGTGTCGACGGTCCATTGCGTCCCGGCCCGGGTCTCGAAATCGGAGACGATCATGGCCGGTCCGTGCGCGGCGAGGCGGGCGGCGCGTTCGGCGGAGGCCATGCGCTCGGCCAGGGGGGCGCTGTCCCGGGCGTCCTTGAGCGGATTCTGGGGGGAGACCAGCCAGACGACGCGGTCCAGGTCGAGGCGGCGCAGGGCGGTCTCCGCGACATGGGCATGACCGTCGTGGGCCGGGTTGAAGGAGCCGCCGAAGAGGCCGACCTTCATCCCCGGCTCGAGGCCCAGCCCATCGCGCAGGGCGCCCCGGCGGGGGCCGGAGGCTCGCGGCGCGGGACCGGCGTGGAAGAAGGTCAAGGCAGGCTCGGGGCGGGCGCGGGCGACTTATGCTCACGAGCGCCCTAACACGGCGGCGCGGCCCTGTCGCGGGCGTTTCAGCCGGGCGGCGTCAGGGCCGCGTCTGGCCCTTGCCGCGGATGACGTATTTGAAGCTGGTCAGCTGTTCGGCGCCGACCGGGCCGCGGGCGTGGAGGCGGTCGGTGGAGATACCGATCTCGCCGCCGAAGCCGAACTCGCCGCCGTCGGCGAACTGGGTCGAGGCATTGGCCAGGACGATGCCGGCGTCGGCCTCGGCGAGGAAGCGTTCGATGGCGGCCTCGTCGGAGGCGACGATCGACTCGGTATGGCCCGAGCCGTAGCGGGCGACATGGCCGAGGGCCTCGTCGATGCCGCTGACGACCTTCACGGCCAGGATGGGCTTCAGATATTCGGTCGCCCAATCGTCGTCGTTGGCGGCCGTGGCGCCGGGGATCAGGGCGCGGGCGGCGGCGTCGGCGCGCAGCTCGCAGCCGGCCGCGGTCAGGTCTTCGGCGATCCGGGGCAGCAGGTCGTCGGCCACGGCCCGGTCGATCAGCAGGGTCTCGGCGGCGCCGCAGACGGAGACGCGGCGCATCTTGGCGTTCAGGGCCACGGCGCGGGCCATCTCCGGATCGGCGCTGGCGTGGACATAGACATGGTTGACGCCCTCGAGGTGGCCAAGGACGGCGACCCGGGCCGCGGTCTGGACGCGCTCGACCAGCGAGCGGCCGCCGCGCGGGATCAGCAGGTCGATCGACCCTTCGAGGCCGGTCAGAATCCGGCCGACGGCGGCCCGGTCGCGGGTGGTGACGATCTGAACCGTGTCCGGCGACAGGCCGGCCGACTTCAGACCCTCGGCCAGGGCCTCGTGGATGGCGAGGTTCGAGCGCAGGCATTCCGAACCGCCGCGCAGGATGACGGCGTTGCCGGCGCGGACCGCCAGGGCGGCGGCGTCGGCGGTGACGTTGGGTAGGGTCTCGTAGATGATGGCCAGAACGCCGATGGGGGTGCGGACCCGGGCGATGTCGAGGCCGTTCTCGGGCGTCCAGC
>JAAXIW010000093.1 GCA_012270135.1 Brevundimonas sp.
ATGGGCAGGCCGGGGCCAAGGACGGGGAGGCCCTGGTCTCGCCGCTGGCCGAGGACGACGCCTTCGTCCTGCCCGCACTGTTCGACGGCAAGGGCGAGGACGCCTTTGTCCTGCCGGCCCTGCCCGACGAACAGCCGCTGGTCCTGCCCGACGCCGAAGACGGCGGGTCGCTCTTCCTCGCTCTCGAGGGTCGCGTCGCCCTCTCCGGAGACTGGATGCTGACCATGGACGGCGAACTTACCCTCCGCCCAGACGACTGGATGTAACAGCCGCTTGGCGACGGCGTGCGGGGCTGGTCTAATCCGGCCATGACCCAGCGCCCCGCCCTGCTGATCATGCAGCGCCATCTGGCGCCGCTGACGGCGTTTCTGGAGAGCCAGTACGACGTCTACAGGTTCTGGGAAGGGCCGCCGGTGGAGGCGGCGCACGATATCGGTGCGTTGGTGGTGGCGGGGGAGTTCCCGCTGGACAAGGTCCTGATCGAGAGCCTGCCGAACCTGAAGCTGATCGCCTGTTTCACCTCGGGGTACGACCGCATCGATGTGCCGTGGTGCCGGGCGCGGGGGCTGGCGGTGACGCACGCGCCGGGAATCAACCACGAGGACGTGGCCGACCACGCCATCGGCCTGGTGCTCGCGGCGCGGCGTCACATCGTGGCCGGAGACCAGACGCTGCGGGCCGGCGGCTGGACGGCGGATTCGAAGCTGATCACCCCGTCGCTGAAGGATCAGAGGCTGGGCGTGGTCGGGCTGGGGGCGATCGGTGAGGCCGTGGCGCGGCGGGGCGAGGCGCTGCGCATGGCGGTGCGCTGGTGGGGACCGCGCGAGAAGGACAGCCCGTGGCCGCGCACCGCATCGCTGGTCGACCTGGCCCGGGACAGCGACATCCTGGTGGTGGCCTGCAAGGCGGACGACAGCAATATCGGCCTGGTCTCGCGCGAAGTGATCGAGGCGCTGGGGCCGAACGGACTGCTGGTCAATGTGGCGCGCGGGCAGCTGGTCGACGAGGACGCCTTGATCGCGGCGCTGAAGGACGGGCGGCTGGGTCAGGCGGCGCTCGATGTGTTCGAGGACGAGCCGACCGAGGCGGCACGCTGGGCGGGCGTGCCGAACACCGTGCTGACGCCCCATACCGGCGGGGCGACGACCGAGGCGGTGCAGGGCATGCTCATGCTGCTGCTCCAGAATCTGGCGGCGGGTTTCGCGGGCGAGCCGCTGAAGACGCCGGTCCCGGAGACCTGAATCGCCCCGCCCGGCCGATCAGTCCATGTCGGGGAAGGGCATGGGCTCGGGCTGGGGCATGGGGATGGCCGGGACGCGGGCCGGCGCCGCCGGACGGGGCAGTTCGTCGCCGGACAGGACGCCGTCGCCGTTCGTATCCATGCGCCGGAACATCCGCTCGGCTCCGGCGATCAGCTCCTCGCGGGAGATGCGGCCGTCGTTGCTGGCGTCGGACTGGGAGATCATGCGGCGCAGTCGGCCGCCGCCCATGGCCGCGGCTGGTCCGCTGCTGAGCACCGCCAGCTCGTCACCGGTGACGGCGTCGTCCTGATTGGCGTCGAGCCGGTCGAAGATACGACCGGCCCAGGCCGGAACATCGGCCAGGGCCGGGGGCGGGCCCATGCTTCTTGCAGGGCCGCCTTCAGGCGGGGTCTGGGCCGAGCCGGGTCCGGCAAGCAGGCACAGGGCGCCGATCGAGGCCGCGACGGCGGTTGCATGGTGGGTCATCGTCCGGATCCCCGATGGTTTCGGCCACAGATTGTGCCCGACGGCGCCCCTTGGCCAGCGGTTTCCGCTTGCATAATCATATAAGGATATCTTTATATGATCGAATGTCACTGACCGCCGACCAAACCGTCGAAGCCCTTCGCGCCGCCGGGGAGCCGACCCGCCTGCGGGTGCTCTCGCTGCTGGCCGGCGAGGAGTTGTCGGTGATGGAGCTGTCGCGCATCCTCGACCAGAGCCAGCCAAGAGTCTCGCGTCACCTGAAGCTGATGACCGAGGCCGGCCTGATCGAGCGCTTCCCCGACGGCGCGCGAGTGTTCTACCGCCTGACCTCCGACGCCCCGGCGCGGCGCCTGATCGACACCATTCTGGACGTGCTCGACAGCGGGACGGGCGAGGCGGACGACCGTCGGCTGGAGGAGGTCCGGCGAGACCGCGAAGTGGCGGCCGGGGCCTATTTCGAGCGCATCGCGCCGCAGTGGGATCGAATCCGCTCCCTCTATGTCTGCGAGACGGCGGTCGAGGCGGCCATCCTGAAGGCGGCGGGCGACGGGCCGTTCGAGCGGGTCGTCGACCTGGGCACCGGCTCGGGCCGGATGCTGACCCTGCTGGGCAGGAAGGCGAAGATGTCGCTCGGCCTCGACCTCAGCCAGAACATGCTCAACATCGCCCGCGCCAATGTCACCAAGGCCGGGCTCGACAGGGTGGAGCTGCGCCACGGCGATATCTTCGCCACCCGCCTGCCCGAGCGGAGCGCGGACCTGGTGCTGGTGCATCAGGTGCTGCAC
>JAAXIW010000117.1 GCA_012270135.1 Brevundimonas sp.
TCCCCCACCCGCGCCCTCCGCTATGGTGACGCTTATGGACACCCTCTCCCAGCGCTGGGCCCGGCTCGAGCCCCACACCACCATGACCGGCCCCGACGACGACCGGCCCCGGCCGGCGGTGCTGCTGTTTCACGGCTGCGGCGGTCTGCGCGGCCATCTGCCGAAGTACGCCGAGGTCGCGAAGGCGGCCGGCTGGCGCGCCTTCACCGTCGACTCCTACGGCCCGCGCGGCTGGAGCCGCCAGTTCGCCATGGCCACGGTCTGCACCGGCCTGCTGCTGCGCGGCCACGACCGCGCCGGCGACATCCTCGCGACCCTGCACGGCGTCTCGCAGCGCCCCGACGTCGACGCTTCGAAGGTCGCCCTGGCCGGCTGGAGCCACGGCGGCTGGGGCATCATGGAGGCGATGAGCGCCGACCGCTCCCGCCCGGCCCTCGGCCTCGCCGACCCCGGGAACGTCAGCCTCGACGGCGTCATCGCGACCTATCTGGCCTACCCCTATGTCGGCATCGCCGCCCTGAATCGCATGCGCCCGTGGCGGCACTGCCCCAGGACCCTCGCCGTCATCGCCCGCTCCGACCACCTGACCACGGTCCGCAACGCCGAACGGGTCCACGCCATGATCCGCAACTGCGGGACCGATCTGGAAACCTGGATCGCCGACGGCACCCACAGCTTCGACGAGCCGATGACCGCTCCGCCGATGCGCTACCACCCCGAACTCAGCGACGAGGCCCTGCGCCGCTTCGGGGCCCTGCTCCGCGACGTGGCGGTCGCGCCCGCCGCCTGATCGGTCTATGGACCCGGCCATGACGACCCTCCTCCATGGCCGCCCGCCCGCCGTCTTCGATCCGCCTGGCGACGCCGTCCAGACCTCGCCCCTGATCCCCGGCTCGACGGCGCTCGAATCCGTGCCTGAGGGCTCGGCCGACGGGATCATGGTCTACGCCCCGCCCGGCGTGCTGGAGCGCCGCTACACCCTCGCCCTCGCCCTGAAGGCGCTGAAGCCCGGCGGCCGCCTCGACGTCATGGCCCCCAAGGACAAGGGCGGCTCCCGCCTGAAGAAGGAACTGCAGGCCTTCGGCGTCGACATCGGCGAAAGCGCCAAGGCCCACCACCGCCGCTGCGTGGTCATCCGCCCCGACCGGATCGAAGGGCTGGACGAGGCCATCGAGGCCGGCGCCCCCCGCCTCGTCCCCGGCCTCGAGGCCTGGTCCCAGCCCGGCGTCTTCGCCTGGGACCGGATCGACGCCGGTACCCTCCTGCTGGCCCAGGCCCTGCCGCCGCTCAAGGGCGCGGGCGCCGACCTCGGCTGCGGCTACGGGGCCCTCGCCACCGTGGTCCTCCGCTCTCCGGCGGTGACGTCGCTCCGCCTGATCGACCTCGACCGCCGCGCCGTCGAGGCCGCCCGCCGCAACGTCGACGACCCCCGCGCCGCCTTCGACTGGGCCGACGCCCGCACCGTCGAGACCGCCGGCGATCTCGACTTCGTGGTCATGAACCCGCCCTTCCACGACGGCGGCGCCGAGGACCGCCGCCTCGGCCAGGCCTTCGTCCGCCAGGCCGCGGCCATGCTGAAGAAGGGCGGCGTCCTCTGGCTCGTCGCCAACCGCCACCTGCCCTACGAGGCCGACATCGCCGCCGCCTTCAAGCGCTCGCGCCCGGTCGCCGACCAGACGGGCTACAAGGTCATCGAGGCGGTGAAGTGAGCCCGCCCTCAAGTAGTCCGAAGGACGATAGGGCGAACAGGAAAGTCCCCACCAGCCGCGTCGACAGGCTGCTCGGCTCCATGGGCTACGGCTCCCGCAGCGAAATGGCCCGATTGGCCAGGGCGGGGGGCGTCGTCCTCGATGGCGTCGATCTGACCGACGTGTCGAAGCGGATTCCGGTCACCCCCGACCTGCCGTCGCGGATGCAGATCGACGGCCAGCCCCTCGACCCGCCGCCCGGCCTCGTCCTGATGCTCAACAAGCCGCTCGGCATGACCTGTTCGCACAAGGAGGACGGGGCGCTCGTCTATGACGTCCTGCCCGACCGCTGGCGCCGCCGCGACCCGGCCATCTCGACCATCGGCCGGCTCGACAAACAGACCTCAGGCCTGCTCCTGCTCACCGACGACGGCGACCTGCTCCACCGGGTCATCAGCCCCAGACGCCATGTCGCAAAGGTCTATCGCGCGGGGCTGGCCCGCCCGCTGGCGGGAACCGAGGCGGCGCTGTTCGCCGCCGGCGGTCTGGTGCTGGAGGGCGAGGACAAGCCGCTCGCTCCCGCCGCGCTGGAAGTCCTGTCGCCGACCGAGGCGCGGCTGACCGTCACCGAGGGCCGCTACCACATGGTCCGCCGCATGTTCGCCGCCGTCGGCAACCACGTCGAGACCCTCCACCGCGAACGCGTCGGCGGCCTCGCCCTCCCCGAAAACCTGGCGCCGGGCGAATGGCGACTGCTGGAACCGGGCGACATCGACGCCATATTCGCCGCATGACCCTCGCCAAGATCTGCGGCCTGACCACCCCCGAAACCCTCGACGCGGCGCTGGCCGGTGGCGCGGCCTTCGTCGGCGCGGTGGTCTTCCCGAAGAGTCCGCGTCACATCGACCCCCTCCACGCCGCCACCCTGTTCGAGCGCGCCCGCAACAAGGCGAAGATCGTGGCCGTGACGGTCGACGCCGACGACGCCCTGCTCACCGAGATCGCCCTGATCCTCCGGCCCGACCTCATCCAGCTGCACGGTTCGGAAACCCCGGCGCGGGCCGAGCGGGTGCGCACCCTTACCGGGGCCGGCGTCGTCAAGGCGCTGCCAATTCGCGCCCACGAGGACTTCGCCGAGGCCGAGGCGTGGCAGCCCTTCGCCGACCACCTGATGTTCGACGCCAAACCGCCCGAGGGCTCGGACCTGCCTGGAGGCGTCGGCGCCCGTTTCGACTGGACCCTGCTGGCCGGCCGCGCCTTCCGCCATCCGTGGTTCGTGGCCGGCGGCCTGACCCCGGACAATGTGGCGCAGGCGATCCGCGTCTCCGGCGCGCCCATGGTGGACGTGTCCTCTGGCGTGGAAAGCGCGCCGGGTGTTAAGGACCCTGCCCTGATCGCGGCGTTCCTCGAGGCGGCGCGGTCGGCCTGATTTCCGCCGCTCCCCCGCGCGAGTTTGCCCCCGTGAACGCCATCCTGCCCAACAGCTACGCCATGCCCGACGCCGAGGGCCGCTTCGGCCCCTATGGCGGGCGTTTCGTCGCCGAGACCCTGATGCCGCTGATCCACGAGCTGGACGCGGCGTATGAGGCGGCGAAGGCGGATCCGTCCTTTCAGGCCGAACTGGACAGCTTCCTGACGGACTACGTCGGCCGGCCCAGCCCGTTGTATCTGGCCGAGCGCCTGACGGAGCACCACGGCGCGGCCGACATCTGGTTCAAGCGCGACGAGCTGAATCACACCGGCGCGCACAAGATCAACAACTGCATGGGCCAGATCCTGCTGGCCATGCGGATGGGCAAGACGCGGATTATCGCCGAGACCGGCGCCGGCCAGCACGGCGTGGCCACCGCCACCGTCTGCGCCCGCTTCGGCCTGCGGTGCGTCGTCTACATGGGCGCCACTGACGTCGAGCGGCAGATGCCCAACGTTTTCCGCATGAAGCTGCTCGGCGCGGAGGTCGTGCCGGTGACCTCGGGCCGGGCGACGCTCAAGGACGCCATGAACGAGGCGATGCGCGACTGGGTGACCAATGTCGATGACACCTACTACCTGATCGGCACCGCCGCCGGCCCGCACCCCTACCCGGCCATGGTGCGGGACTTCCAGAGCGTGATCGGGCGCGAGACGCGGGCCTCCATGCTGGCCCGCAAGGAAAAGCTGCCCGATGCGGTGGTGGCGGCCATCGGCGGCGGCTCGAACGCCATCGGCCTGTTCCATCCCTTCATCGAGGACGCCGGCGTGCGGCTGATCGGCATCGAGGCGGCCGGTCGCGGGCTGGACGGCCCCGACCACGCCGCGAGCCTGCAGGGCGGCCGGCCCGGCGTGCTGCACGGCAACCGCACCTATCTTCTCCAGGACGACGACGGGCAGATTCTCGAGGGTCACTCGATATCGGCCGGACTGGACTATCCCGGCATCGGGCCCGAGCACGCCTGGCTAAAGGACATCGGTCGCGCCGAGTACCTCGCCGCCACCGACGCCGAGGCGCTGGAGGCGTTCCAGCTGTGCTCGAAACTGGAAGGCATCATCCCCGCGCTGGAACCCAGCCACGCCCTCGCCCGCATCGGCGAGGTCGCGAAGGAGGTGGGCAAGGGCGGCGATGTCGTGCTCAATATGTGCGGGCGGGGCGACAAGGACATCTTCGCGGTGGCGAAGCATCTGGGCGTGGAACTTTAAGAATGAGCATTCTGATACTGGCCGCGACGGCGGCGCTGAACCTTCAGGCCGCTCCGGCGGCGCCGCTGGACCTGATTATTCCCGAACTGCCGGGCACGTCGGGCGATCCCACTTGCGGCGGAAACGCCGCCCTGGCGGCCCAGGCCTTCTGCGTGGCCACCACCCAGGCCGCGATGCAGGGCGTCGCCGACCAGTACAATGCCGCCTTCGCGACGCAGGGCTGGCTGGCGGCCTCGGGCGAAGACAACCTGACGGTCTACGTCCGCCGCAAGGACGGCGGCGGCTGCGCGGCGTTCCAGCTGTTGGCCTTCGCCGACCCGAACCGGCCCGTCGCGCCGGGCGCCCCCGGCTATTTCGCCTTCGCGACTATCCCAGGCGACATCTGCGCGAACTCGCCCGCGCCTGCCGCCCCGCAATGACCACGGCGCGTATCGACGCCCGGTTCGCGGCGCTGAAGGCCGAGGGCCGGGCCGGGTTCGTGGCTTATGTCATGGCCGGCGATCCCACCCGGGACCAGGCGCTGGAGATTTTGCGAGGCCTTCCGGCGGCCGGGGCCGACATCATCGAACTGGGCTTTCCCTTCTCGGATCCCATGGCCGAGGGTCCGCCGATCCAGCGCGCCGCGCTGCGCGGCCTGAAGACGGGGCTGACGCTCAAGGGGACGCTGGAAATGGCGCGGGCCTTCCGCGAAGGCGACGCCGATACGCCCCTGATCCTGATGGGCTATCTCAACCCGATCGAGAGCTATGGCTACGAGGCCTTCGCCCGGGACGCCACAGCGGCGGGGGTTGACGGATTGATCGTCGTCGACTGCCCGCCGGAAGAGGCCGGGCCGCTGTCCGACGCCCTCGATGCGGCGCAGGTATCGCTGATCCGGCTGGCCACGCCGACGTCTGACGATGCCCGGCTCAAGATCATCGCCGAACGCACCTCGGGCTTCGTTTATTACGTCTCGGTCGCCGGGGTGACCGGGGTCAAGGAGGCGCAGGCCGGATCCGTGGCGCCGGCCGTGGAACGGGTGCGTCAGGCCTCGGGTCTGCCGGTCGCGGTCGGCTTCGGGGTCAAGACTCCCCAGCGGGCGGCCGAAATCGCCCGGGTGGCCGATGCGGTGGTCGCGGGTTCAGTGTTGGTGGACGAGGTGGCCGCGGCCGTGGAAACGAACGAACCGGCCGCACGGCGCGTTCTGGCCAAGGTCAGGGCGCTCGCGGATGCGGTCCGGGGTGCAAGGACGCCGGAAACCGTCTAAAGCGCCGCTCATGGTCGACAAGAACAAACCCCAGCAGGAAAAGCGCGGCGGCTGGCTCAGCCGTTTTGCCCCCGGCGTGCGCAAGATCGTCAGCCGGCGCGACACGCCCGACAATCTGTGGGTCAAGGATCCCGACACGGGTGAAATGCTGTACCGGTCGGACCTGGAGGGGTCGCTGTGGGTCACGCCTTCGGGCCGGCACATGCGCATCGACGCGCCGACGCGGCTGCGCTTCACCTTCGACGGCGGCCATTACGAAGAGATCGACACGCCGGCTGTCCCCGAGGACCCGCTGAAATTCTCCGACGGCAAGCCGTACAGGGACCGCCTCTCGGCCGCCCGCAAGGCGGCGGGCCGCAAGGACACCATGGCCATCGGCTTCGGTGAACTGGACGGCACGCCGGCCGTGGTCATCGTCCAGGACTTCACCTTCATGGGCGGCTCGCTGGGCATGGCTGCGGGAGAGGCCTTCATCGCCGCCGCTCGGGCGGCGGTCGAGCGCGGCGTGCCGCTGGTCTGTTTCACCGCCGCCGGCGGCGCACGGATGCAGGAGGGCGCGCTCAGCCTGATGCAGATGGCGCGCACCACCCTGGCCATCCAGGAGCTGAAGTCGGCCCAGCTGCCCTTCGTCGTGGTGCTGACCGACCCGACCACGGGCGGAGTCACGGCCAGCTACGCCATGCTGGGCGACGTGCACCTGGCCGAGCCCGGGGCCCTGATCGGCTTCGCCGGCCCGCGCGTCATTGAGGCCACCATCCGCGAGAAGCTGCCGCCGGGCTTCCAGCGCGCCGAGTACCTTCAGGAAAAGGGCATGGTCGACCGCGTCGTCACGCGCGCCGAGCTGCCGACCGTTCTCGGCCGCATCCTGTCCATGCTGATGGGCGGGAAGCGCCGGGCGGCCTAGGCCTTGGACCCGATCTCCGAACGGCTGCGCGCTCGCCACCCGCAGCGCATCGATCTGTCGCTGGAGCGGATGCGGGCCCTGTGCTCGGCGCTGGGCGATCCGCAGCAGCGCCTGCCTCCGGTGATCCACGTCGCCGGAACCAACGGCAAGGGCTCCACGGTCGCCTTCATTCGCGCCATCGCGGAAGCGGCGGGCTTGACGGTCCATGCCTACACCTCGCCTCATCTGGTGCGTTTCAACGAGCGCATTCGACTCGCCGGCAGGCTGATCGAAGACGAGGGGCTGAACGCCATCCTCGACCGGGTCGAGGCCGCCATCGACGCTGGCGACAGCCAGGCTACGGTGTTTGAGAGCACCACCGCCGCCGCCTTTGTGGCGATGAGCGAGACGCCCGCCGATCTGGCGGTCGTGGAAGTCGGTCTCGGCGGAGTGCTCGACGCTACCAATGTCATTGAGCGCCCACTGCTTAGCGTCATCGCGCCGGTCGACCTCGACCACGCGGAATTCCTCGGGACCAGTCTGAGGGGCGTCGCGGTGGAGAAGGCCGGCATCCTCAAGGCGGGCGCCCGGGGTCTGATCGCGCGCCAGCCGGAAGAGGCCATGGCGGCCATCGAGGCGGCGGCCCGGGCCGTGCACGCGCCGCTGACGGTGATGGGTGTGGACTTCGACGCCTGGGCCGAGCGCGGCGGCATGGCTTTTCAGGATCAGAGCCGTTTTCTGGACCTTCCGGCCCCCGCCTTGCCCGGGCCGCATCAGATCGCCAACGCCGGCCTCGCGGTGGCCGTGGCGCTGGAACTGGATCTGCCGGAGAGGGCCATCGCCGAGGGCTTGGAGAGCGTCCGCTGGCCGGCGCGGATGCAGAGACTCGCCGCGGGCCCCTATGCTGAGGCGGCGCGGGCCGCCGACGCCGAGGTGTGGCTCGACGGCGGGCACAATCCCCATGCCGGCGCGGCGTTGGCGGAGACGCTGGCGGAGCGTCAGGCGCGCGCGCCGCGGCCGACCGCCCTGATCGTCGGGATGCTGGCCAACAAGGACGCCGGTGGATTCTTCGGTGCGCTGACGGCGTCCGGCGCGACCGTCTTCACCGTGCCGTTCGAGGGCGTGGCGGCCGAGCCGGAGGCCTTGGCCGCGGTGGCGCGCGGGCATGGTCTCGGCGCGACGGCCTGCGCTTCGGCGACGGAAGCGCTCGAGCGCGCCCTCCGCCTCGGCGCGGGCCGGGTGGTCATCTGCGGTTCGCTCTACCTCGCGGGCGAGGTGCTGGGCGCGAGCCGCGAGACCTGGCCCGACTAGGTCAGGCCGCGGCCGAGGAGGAGATGCCGGCTTCCGCCAGCCATTCGACGATCTTGCCCTTGGGCATGGCGCCGACCTTCATGGAGGCGAGCTGGCCGTCCTTGAACAGCATCAGCGTCGGAATGCCCTTCACTCCGAGGCGCGACGGGACCATCGGACTGTCGTCGATGTTGACCTTGGCGATGACGACCTGACCCGACAATTCGTCGGCGATCTGCTCCAGGGCCGGGCCGATCTGTTTGCAGGGGCCGCACCATTCGGCCCAGAAATCGACCAGCACGGGGATGGACGATTTCAGAACGTCGGCGTCGAAGCTGTCGTCGGTGACCTTGACGGTGGCCATGGGCTCTCCTTGGCGCCGTTCGCGGCGCGCGGTTCAGTTCTCGGCCGGCATCATGGGATGATTCCGGCGGTTCGGAAGCGATGTGGGGCGCGTCGCCGCCCAAATCAACGCGCGGATGCGAGCGCGGTGTCCATCATCGTCTGCGGAACCGGCATCAGCTTCGGTCCATCGGTCCAGACCAGCGCGGCCTCGACGGGCCGATCCGGATAGAGCCGCCGTAGCACGGCGACATACACCGCCAGCTGCAAGACATAGGCCGGGTCGGCGTCTTCGATGTGGTCGGGGGCGGGGCGGTTGGTCTTGTAGTCGACCACCAGAACTCGCTCGGGCGTGATCACCAACCGGTCGATGCGACCCGAGACGGCGATGCCCTGTGGCAGGTCCGGCGCGCCGCCCGACAGGGCGACCTCGGCCCGCGAGCCTGGGCCGAAGACCGGCGCGAAACGGGCGTCGTCCAGCACCCGGAAGGCGGCGGCGATCATTTCGCCCCGCTGTTCATCGGTCAGGTCCCGCTCGCGAGACAGCATGCGGGCGGCGGCGGAGGCGCGATCGGCTGATGGGATGTCCGGCAGGCGCTCCAGCAGCCGGTGGATCAGATCGCCGCGCCGGAATCGACCGAGCGGCGCACCGGGGCCGCCGGCCGTCGCCAGCGGGGAGGGGGCGGGAGCCGTGTCTTCGGTCACGAGCCGCGATGGCGCCAGCCGCCGCTCCACGTCCTCGCGTTCAGGCCCGGACATCAGCCAGGCGGGGAGCGCAGCCGCGGCCGGGACCGTGGTTATGGGACGGGTCAAGCGAACCGGGTCGGCCCCGAACCGCCGAGCGTCGCCCGAGGCCGTCTTGACCTCCCGAACCCCGTCCAGTGCGGAAAAGGCCTCGAATACCGGGCCCCACCAGGCGCGTGTGTTCTCAATCTTGCGGTTCGAGGCAATGCGGCCGCCGATGATCAGCCGGTCCCGGGCCCGGGTGAGACCAACGTAGAGCAGACGCAGCGATTCCTCCTCGTTGCGAACCTTGCGCCGTTCTCGCGCCTCGGCCGAGACGTCGCAGTCTCTGTCCGATGACCCGCACCAAAGGAAGCCACCGTCTGCTGTCTCCAGCAGGGCATCGCCCTTCGGCTCGGCGAAGATGGTGTCGGGCAGGATGACGATCGGCGCTTCCAGACCCTTGGAGGAGTGGACGGTCATCACCCGCACCTCGCCGCGCGGCTCGTCCATCTCGCGCTTGACCGTCTGGTCGATGGACGCGAGATCGGCGCAAAAACGTTCGAGATCAGTTACACCGCGCCCCTCGGCGGCGCGGGCCTGATCAAGGAAGGCGTCCAGCGCGTCGGCGGCTTCGCCGCCCAGCCGGGTCATGAAGCGCTGGCGCACGGTCAGACCGCGCGCATCGCGGTGGTTGAGCAGGCGGGCGTAGAGGTCGAACGGCGGCCGACCCCGCGCCTCGGCCCGGAACCACCGGATCAGAATGCGCGCCGCGGTCCACTCCGTTCGCTCGTCCGCGCGGACCTTCAAAGCTCTCCACAGCGATCCCGTCCGGCCTTGCGCGAGGTCGAAAAGTCCCTGTTCGTCGACATCGCACAGCGGACTGCGCAACAGCCCCGCCAGCGTCAGGTCGTCGTCGGGATAGAGAGCGGCGCGACCCAGGGCCAGCAGGTCCTCGAACACCGGATGCTCGGCCAGCTTCAGCCGGTCGGCGCCCGCCACCGGGACGCCCGCCTGTTTGAGGGCGCGAAGGACTTCCTCGAACATCGGGCCGCGTTTCTTCACCAGGATCAGCACATCGCCCCAGTCCGCGGGGCGCCAGGCGGACCGGTCGGCCGAATCCTTGGCGTGCACACCCTCGCCCTGTTCGACGATGGCCCTGATCTCGGCGACGATGCGATCCGCGACGCGGCGGCGTGCGCTGCGGACCGGAACTGCATCCACGGGGTCGTCCCAGGCGTGGCGGTCGTCGACAGGATCGTCCTTCTCTTCAGTCCAAAGGTCGATCGTTCCGGGGCCGTCCGCGCGCCCGGCGACGTGACGGACGACGGCGTCGACCCGATCGCCGATCAGACCCCTGCCCGGACTCAGCGCTCCGGCGCGATCGGGCGCCGCGAACACCTGGTCGACAAAAGTCAGAACCTCGCGGGTCGATCGCCATGACTCAAGAAGTTCGACCGTCTCGAAAGGCCGGCCGGCGCCTTCGGCCAGGTGGCGGTACCTCTGGCTTTCGGCCAGAAGCCGCTCCGGAGCCGCCCCCTGAAAGGAGAAGATAGACTGCTTCTCGTCGCCCACTACGAAGACGGTGCGCTCGCGCCCGTCCTGACGGGCGCCGGCGCCCGCGAAGAACTCCTCGGTGAGCGCCTGAGCTATGTCCCACTGTTCGGGTGAGGTGTCCTGGGCCTCGTCGATGAGCAGATGGTCCACGCCGCCGTCCAGCTTGTACAGCACCCAGGCCGCGCCCGGTCCGTCGGTCAACAGGCCGCGGGCGCGGGCGATCAGGTCGGCGAAGTCGAGCGAGCCGGTCGCCATCTTGGCCGCCGCATAGGCCTGGGCGTAGGTCCCGGCCAGGGTCAGGGCGTGGGTGGTCTCGGCGGCGACGTCGGCGGCGCGCAACCGTTCGGACGCCTGAACGACGCCGGCCTGCTGTTCGATCAGCCAATCGCACAGGCCTGGCTCGGCCTTGGCCGCGGCGCTCCGGGCGCACCAGGCGGCGGCCCCGCCCTTCTGGGTCAGGAGAATGGACGCGATATCGGCGAAACGCCCCTGACCGGCGCGCACGGCTTCGACGAACGCGCGAATGTCCCGTGCCTTCTCCTTGTCACCGGCAGCCTTGGCCCGGTCGAGGGCCTCCGCCGCCCAAAGCCAGCGATCTGTATCGATTGCGGCGGGGTCGGTCGCCGCGAACTCGATGGCCTCGGGATCGGCTTCGGCTGCGCTCTCGAACCCGACGGAGCGGGCGACGAAGTCCGCCAGCCCGCCTTCGCCCTCCGCGTGCTCGACAAAAGCCCCCAGCGCGGCGCGCTTGACCTCGAAGACGCTGAACATCGCCTCGAAAGCCTCGTGGTGCAGGGTCTCGCTCATCGCCGCATAGGCCTCGGACAGGGCGGGATACGCTCCGCTGAGCGAGGCCCGGGCCATAGCTTCGCGCGCGACGGCCGAAACAGAGGCGGCCTCGGCGTCGTCGATGACCCGGAAGCCTGGCGACACGCCCGCCTCGATCGGGAAGCGCCGCAGCAGTTGTTCGCAGAAGGCGTGGATGGTCTGGATCTTCAGGCCGCCGGGCGTCTCAAGCGCGCGGGCGAACAGGACGCGGGCCCGCGACAGTCCCGCGCGGTCGTAGGCGGCGGGGCTGCGCGCCTCCAGCTTGCCGAGATCCTCGCGCAGGGCGTCGTCCGTGGCCACGGCCCAGGCCCCGAGCCGCTGGTACAGGCGACGCTGCATTTCGGAGGCGGCCGCCTTCGTGAAGGTCAGACACAGGATGGCGGCGGGGGCCGACCCTTCCAACAGCAGACGGGCGACACGGTCGACCAGGGTGGTGGTCTTGCCCGAGCCGGCGTTGGCCATGACGAAGGCGTTGATCGCCGGATCGGCGGCCCGGGCCTGGGCGGTCGTCATTCGCCGCCCTCCGACTCGTCGGCGACCGACCATTCGCGCACCCGCGCCAGATGGTCGTAGTCGGAAACCGGGCGCTGGGCGAACTGGGGAGCCGCCCGCGAGACATAGGCCTGGCCCGGCCGCTCATAAGCGCGGATAAGCCGGTTCAGTCCCTCCAGCGCCTCGTCGACAGTGATTGCGACGGGCTGAGGGTCCTTCTTCTGGGCGTCCCCGCTTCGATCCACCTCCCTGGCGGGTGGGCGGCGTCCCGTAACCGTGACATAAAGCAGCTGGCCCGGTTCGGGGGAGCCGAGACCCGGAAACCCGCCGGCGCGGGCGATGGCGGCGGTCAGCGACAGCTGCGGCGAGAACCCGGTGCGCACCTGCTTCCAACTCGGGGCGCCGCCTGTCTTGAAATCCATCACCGTCAGCCGGCCGTCGTGAAGCTCAAGCCGGTCGGCGCGGGCGCTGAGGCGGAAGGCCTCGCGCGGAGCGTCGATTTCCATGACGCCGCGCTGTTCGATCAGGACGGCGGCGCCATCGACCCGCCGCTGCGTCTCGAAGCCGACGGCCCAGACCCCGACGTTGCGGGCCAAAGCCACCTCCCGCGCCAGGGCGGCGTCGGGCATGCCGCCGTCGCGCAGCTGATCCAGATACAGGTCGACGAAGGTCTCTGCCGCGGAGGCCCGCTCCAGGGCCGGCCAGGCCTTGCCGAAGGCCTCGAGAGCTGCGTGGATGGCCGTGCCGCGCAAGCGCGCATCGACCTGTTCATCGGGCCGGGCCAGCGCCTCCAGCCCGAGGACGAACCGGGCGTAGGTGGCGTAGGGATCGCGCACCCATTCCTCGATACGGGTCACCGAAAGCCGCCGGGGCCGCAGTTCGACGGGGGGGGTGGGCGCCGGGCGTGGCGCGGGCCCAGGCGAGGCCGG
>JAAXIW010000222.1 GCA_012270135.1 Brevundimonas sp.
TGACGAGCGAGCCGGGCGGCGCACGAGTCATCGATGTGATGTCGGCCGAAGCGCGGGCCGACAGCCGATTGACGTCGGCTCGGGGGCTGCGGTTCGGCGGCGACGACTGGCGCATCCGCACCGTCGAGACCGTGGGCGGGCAGGCCATCCTGAACCTGGAGCGAACGTCATGAGCCATGAGCTGGCGCTGCAGAAGGCGCTGATCGCGCATCTGGCCGGCGACGCGGGTCTCAGCGCGCTGCTGGGAGAGCCGGCCCGCATCTGGGACGCGCCACCGATCAAACCGGTCCTGCCGTACCTGCTGATCGGGCGTTGCGAGAGCCGGCCGGTGGCCGCGGACGGCGGCGGTGTGGAACACGCCCTGACCCTGACCGTGGTCTCCAATTTCCGGGGAACCGAAGAAGCCAAGGCCGTGCTGGCGGCTCTGCGCCAGGGGCTGACAGAAGCGGTTCTGGCCGCCGACGGGGTGAGGACGGTCAGTCTGAGGCTGACCTTCGCCGACGTCTATCCAGCTCCCGACGGGATCAGAACATTTGCGGTGCTGCGGCTGCGCGCCGTCACGGAGGAAGACTGACATGGCGGCTCAACGCGGCAAGGACATACTGCTGAAGATCGAGGACGCGCCGGGCGTGTTCACCACCGTCGCCGGGCTGAGAGCCCGCACGATCTCGCTGAACGCGCGAACTGTGGACGCGACCGACGGCGACAGCGCCGGGCGCTGGAGGGAGTTGCTGGGCGGCGCCGGGGTGAAGTCCGCGGCGGTCGCCGGGCAGGGAATATTTCGGGACGCCGCCTCGGACGCCCTGATCCGCGAGGCCTTCTTCGACCAGGCGGCGCGGGTCTGGCGGTTGATTGTTCCGGATTTCGGCACGCTTGAAGGGCCCTTCCTCGTCGCCGCGCTGGAATACGCGGGCGAACACGAGGGGGAGGCGACCTTCGCCATCAGCCTCGCCAGCGCCGGCGAAGTGACATTCGGAGCGATCTGATGGAAGCCAACGGCGCGCGGGGTGAAGTCGTCGCGACCCTGGCGGGGGATGCGCGGCGCCTGTGCCTGACCCTGGGAGCGCTGGCGGAGATGGAGACGGCGTTGGGCTGTGACGGCATGGCCGGACTGGCTGAGCGGATGCGCGCCTTGTCGGCGCGAGATATCCTGGTGGTTCTCGCCGCCCTGTTGAAGGGCGGCGGCGAGCGGGATTTCGCGAACGAGCTTGGGAAAGCCGCCGTCGATCCCCGGGAAGCGGCGGAGGCGGTGGCCAAGGCCTTCGCCGCCGCGACGTGAAGACGCCATGGGGGCCGATGCTCCGTGTCGCCGCCCAAGGCGGCGTGCAGCCGGCGGATTTCTGGCGGCTGTCGCTGAAGGAATGGCGACTGTTGATGGAGGCGCCGGTGGAGGGCCTACCCCTCGCGCGGAGCGAGTTCGAACGAATGGCGGAGGCGTGGCCGGATGACCGATGATCGGGACAGCAACGAGATCGCGTCGGTCCCTCGCCGCGCGGCCGAGGCAGCCGCCGCCCTCGAAGGACTCAGGGAGCCCGCTGAGAGGGCGGCCGCCTCCATCGAGGCGGCGTTCGATCGTGCCGGCTCCGGCCTGGCGCGATCCTTGGCGCGAGCGGCGGCCGACGGGGAAATCTCGCTTGCCGAGCTCGCACGCGCCGTGATGGCCGCGATCAACGCCGCCGGGGGCGGGGGCGGAGGCCTCTCCGAGGCCATAGCAAGGGCGGCTGGAGCAGTGTTCTCCGGCGCCCGGGCGGACGGAGGACCGGTCGTCGGCGGCGGCGCCTACCTCGTGGGAGAACGCGGGCCGGAACTGTTCCGGCCCTCCACATCGGGGACGATCGAACCGGCCACGACCCGGGGCGTGACGGTCAATGTCCGGGTCGATGGCGGGGCCGAGGCGCTGCTGAGATCCGAGGCGCAGATCGCCCAGGCCCTGGCGCGGGCGGTCACGCTCGGCGCTCGCCGGCTCTAGAAGCGGCCGCTCCCAGCGGCCTTACGCATCCTGGAGGTGTTCAATGGCCTTTCACGAGGTGAGCCTGCCGGCGCGCCTTGCGTTCGGATCGACCGGCGGCGTCGAGCGGCGCACCGAGGTCGTAACGCTCGGCTCGGGTTTCGAACGGCGGTCGACGCCTTGGGCGCAGGGGCGCCGGCGCTATCTGATCGGTGCGAATATACGGGCGCTGGACGACATGGCCGTTCTGACGGCTTTCTTCGAGGCCCGGCGCGGGCGACTGTACGGCTTTCGATTCCGCGACTTCGCCGACTTCAAGTCCTGCGCCCCGAGCGGCGCGGTCAGCGCACAGGACCAGACCCTGGGCGTCGGCGACGGGGTCCGCACGGATTTCCCGCTGATCAAGCGGTACGGCGATGGCGCAGACGCTGTTGAGCGTCTGACCTCCAAGCCGGTCGCGGGCACCGTCAGGGTCGCCCTGGACGGCGTCGAAGTGGATCCCCCGGCATTCGAAGTCGATCCGACGACCGGCCTTGTCACTCTCGCCGATCCACCGACCGCCGGCGTCACGGTGACAGCAGGCTTCGAGTTCGATGTCCCGGTCCGTTTCGACGCTGACCGGATCGACGTGACGCTCGAGAGCTTCGCCGCCGGACGCATGGCGGCCGTCCCCCTGATCGAGGTGAGGGTCTGAGATGCGCCAGATACCGGAAGGGATGGCGGCGTCGATCGAAAGCGGGGCGGCGACGCTATGCCATGCATGGTTGCTGAAGCGGGCCGACGGTTTGGAGGCGGGCTTCACCGATCACGACCAGGATCTGGAGATAGCCGGCGTCCTTTGCAGGGCCTCGAGCGGACTGACCGCCGGCGCGGCCGGGAGCGGTGTCGGTCTCACCCCCGGATCGGCGGCGATCGCGGGCGTTCTCGACGATGACGGCATCAAGGAGACCGACCTCGCGGCGGGCCTCTTCGATCGCGCAGAGGTTTCCCTCTGGCGGGTGGACTGGCGTCGACCGGACCTGAGGGTTCGATTGTGGGTCGCCCGGTTCGCGAAGGTCCGTCGGGAGGGTGAAGCATTCATCGCCGAGCTGGAGGGGCCGCTGGCGGCGCTGGAACGAGTCGCGGGGAGAACCTATGGCCGCGACTGCGACGCCCAGCTGGGCGACGCTCGATGCATGGTCGATCTCGCGAGCTTCCCCGGCGCATCTTGCGACAAGCGGTGGGCGACCTGTCAAGCGACGTTCGGCAACGGGGCGAACTTCCAAGGCTTTCCGGACATACCCGGAGACGACTTCCTCACCGCCGTCCCCACGCAGGGCGGACGCAACGACGGCGGGAGCCGCCGATGAGACGGCGAGTCGTGGCGATCACCCGCGCCTGGCTGGGTACGCCGTACCGGCATCAGGCCAGCGTGCGGGGCGAGGGCGCTGACTGTCTCGGACTGCTCCGGGGCGTCTGGCGTGAATTATTCGGCTCTGAGCCGGAGCCGACGCCGCCCTATCGGCCGGACTGGGCCGAGGTCGGCGGCGACGAAACGCTGCTCGGGGCGGCCCGTCGTTGGCTGTGTGAAATCCCGGTCGACGCCTCGCGCGCCGGCGATGTGTTGCTCTTTCGCATGGCCCCGGGTGCGCCAGCGAAGCACTGCGCCATCCTCAGCGCCGGGTCGTTTGGCGGAAGCGAAGAGCCGCGAATGATCCACGCCTATTGGGGACGGGCGGTGGTCGAGAGCTGGATGGGCGTGTGGTGGCGCCGGCGACTGGTGGCGGCATTCGCTTGGCCCGAAACGTCGACGGAAGGAGGGGCGGGCTGATGGCGCAGGTCGTATTGGGCGGCGTCGGTCAGGCTCTCGGTGGCGGGATTGGTCGGGTCATCGGTTCGACTCTGGGCGCAACGATCGCCGGGAGCTTTTTGGCGGGGCTGGAGGCTCCGCGCCAGAGAGGGCCGCGTCTGGGCTCACTGGCTCTTCAGGGCGCCGCCGAAGGATCGCCGATGGCGTTCATCCTTGGCCGGGCGCGCGTTTCCGGCCAGGTGATCTGGGCGGCTCGATTCCGGGAAGGGCGCAAGACGTCTTCGGCCGGCAAGGGCGGACCGCGTGTAGTCGAGTACGACTATTCGTTAAGCTTCGCCGTGGCGCTATGCGAGGGCCCGATCGACGGCGTCGGCCGCATCTGGGCCGACGGGCAGCCGATGGATCCGGGCGGCGTCACGATGCGGGTGCATCGCGGGACGGAGGCGCAGACGCCCGATCCATTGATCGAGGCGGTGGAAGGCGAGGCTCCGGCCTACCGCGGGACCGCCTATGTGGTGTTTGAGGATCTGCCGCTCGGCCCCTACGGCAACCGGCCTCCGCAGCTGGCGTTCGAGGTGTTCCGCAGGCCGCTCGGCGTGGAGCCGACTCTTGAGGACAGGCTGGAGGGAGTTTGCCTGATCCCGGGCGCGGGAGAGTTCGTTCTGGCGACCGAAGCGATCATGCGCCGACAGGGCCTGACCCGGACAACGCCCGAGAATGTGCACGCCGGCGACGTCCGGACTGACCTTGCCGTGTCGCTGGACCAACTGCAGATCCAACTGCCGAATCTGAAGCGGGTCAGTCTGGTTGTGGGCTGGTTCGGTGACGATCTGCGGGCCGGCTGCTGCACCATCCGGCCCGGCGTGGAGCGACGCGACAAGCCGACGGAGCCCGCGAGCTGGTCAGTGGCGGGCCTGACGCGGGCGGACGCGTACCTGATCTCACAGAACAGCGGAGCGCCGGCATACGGCGGTACGCCTTCGGACGAGAGCGTGCGCCAGGCGATCGCCGAACTGAAGGCGCGAGGCCTCGAGGTGACGCTGTATCCCTTCGTTTTCATGGATGTGGCTCCCGGCAACGGTCTGCCGGATCCCTATGGCGGCGTTGAGCAGGCCGCCTATCCCTGGAGGGGCCGTCTGACCGGCGACGTATCGACGGCTGATTTGGACGTCGCGGCGGTGTTTGGCGATGCGGCGGGCTGGGGGCTGCGGCGGCTGGCCCTGCACTATGCGGCCCTCGCCGCGGAATGCGGAGCCGATGGGCTGCTGATCGGATCGGAGATGCGTGGCCTGACGTGGACGCGCAACACCGTCGGCCAGTTCCCGGCGGTCGAGGCGTTCCGCGCCCTCACGGCGGAATGCAGATCCATCGTCGGAACCGGCGTGAAGCTCTCCTATGCGGCGGACTGGTCTGAATACTCCGGATGGCGGGCAGGTGAAGACCTGGCCTTCCACCTCGATCCGCTGTGGGCCGATCCGAACATCGATTATGTGGGTATCGACTGGTACCCGCCCGTCGCGGACTGGCGGGGTGGAGGCGGTGGTCTCGACGGTGAGTTTTTCGACGGGCCGGATGATCCGGACAGCCTCGCGGCGCAGGTGGCCGGCGGCGAGGGATTCGACTGGTTCTACGCCTCGCCAGAGGATCGCGCAGCTCAGGTCCGGACGGCGATCGTCGATCCGGCTCATGGCGAGGATTGGGTGTTCCGGGTCAAGGATCTGGCGGGCTGGTGGACTCACCACCACCACGACCGCCCCGGTGGGGCGCGGAACACCACGCCTACGCCCTGGGCGCCGGGGATGAAGCCCGTCAGGTTGACCGAGTTCGGCTGCCCGGCGGTCGATCGCGGGGCCAATGCGCCCAATCTGTTTGCGGACGCCAAAAGCTCGGAAGGAAGCCTGCCCCCGTTCTCGACCGGAGCCCGGGACGATCGGATGCAGCGGCGCACGCTGGAAACCGTCCTGACTCATTTCGCGGAGCCGGCGAACAATCCGGTCTCGCCGGTATATGGCGGCCCGATGCTCGAGGCTGCGGACGCCTGGTGCTGGGATGCGCGTCCGTGGCCGGCCTTTCCCGCCCGTTCGGATATCTGGGCCGACGCCGGCGCATGGCGGACAGGGCATTGGCTGAACGGGCGGCTGGGCGGCGGAACACGTAATCTCCTCGCGGAGATGCTCATGCGGGCAGGCCTCGCCGAAGCGGACTTCGACATCGGGAGTTGCCCCGGCGAGGTGGACGGCTACGTCATCGATCGGCCCATGCGGGTACGCGATGCGCTGGAGCCTTTGCTCGGAGCGCTTGGAATGGTCGCGGCGGAACGTGACGGTCGTGTCGCGCTCGTTGGGAGCGAGCCAGCGGCTCTGGCGCTGACGGCGGAAGCCTTGTCCCTGCCCGCGGAAGGCGACAGTGTCCGAAACGACCGGACGCTCGAGGCGCTCCCCGGCGCGGCTCGGGTGCGTTT
Source organism: Brevundimonas sp. (assembly GCA_012270135.1). Classification (GTDB taxonomy): domain Bacteria; phylum Pseudomonadota; class Alphaproteobacteria; order Caulobacterales; family Caulobacteraceae; genus Brevundimonas. The sequence continues at coordinate 6,199 of JAAXIW010000222.1, forward strand.
CATCGACGGCGACACCGGCTATCAGACCGGATCGGTCGTGATCCGGACGGCAGGCGAGGGTGGCGGGCTGGATATGGACCTGCCCGCCGTTTGTTCGCGATCCCTGGCGCAGGCGGCGGCGGCCCGAATCCTGGAAACGGGGCGGGAAGACCGCTTGACGGTCTCACTCGGACCGGTGGAGTCGCTGGCGCTGGAGCCGGGAGATACGGTTCGCGTGGTCGGCGACGAGCGCGACTGGCGAGTCATGCGGACCGATATGGCTGAAAGTCCGTCCGCCGTGCTCGAACCCGTTTCGCAGGTTCGCATCGGAGAGCACCAAGGCATTCCGTCCGCGCGCGATGGTGTGATCGCGGCTGGCGCCCCCTTCTTTCGCATGATCGCTCTTCCGCCGCGGGTGGACGAGGGCGGCGACGCCCGACCGATTGCGGTGGTTTCCGCCGAGCCATGGCGACCCATGCGAATCTTCGCCGGCGCCGATCCCGGCAGTCTGACGTCGCGCGGCGATATCCCGGAGCCGGCGGTCGTGGGGCGGTTGGTCGGCGGGCTCGCAAACGGCCCGCTTCATCGCTGGGACACGGTCAACACGCTGGAGGTGCGAATCGAGGGGCGGGCGCCGGAAAGCCTGCCGATGTCCGCTGTGTTGGCAGGCGGCAACGCCGTTGCGGTCGAAACGGTCATGGGCTGGGAAGTCATTCAGTTTCGGACGGCGGAGTTCGTCGGTGCGGAAGTCTGGAAGCTGAGCGGCCTGCTGCGCGGGCAGCAGGGCACGGAGATGGCGATGAAGGCCGGGGCCGAGGCGGGCGCCATAGCCGTGTTCCTGGACGCCGGGCTCGTGCGCGTATCCTCCCCACCGGCTGAACGCGGGTTGCCGCTGATCTGGCGCGCGGCTCCGGCGGGAGCCCCGCCCGGCGGCGCTGGGACCAGCGAGATCGAGTTCACGCCAACAGGTCTTTATGAGCGGCCTTGGAGCCCGGTGCATTTGCGCTCCGCCGCCAACGCCGGGGGTGGCTTCGACCTGACCTGGCTGCCTCGATCGCGGACGGGCGCCGACCGGTGGGACGGCGAGATCCGCCTTGCGGATTCGCCCAGATATCGCATCACGATATCCAAGGCGGGCAACGTCATCCGATCGTTTGAAACCTATACCGAGGTCGCGATCTATCCTGGAGCCGAAGCAGCTATCGACTTCCCGGACGGCTTTGGCGACGGCGAATGGGAGGTCGCGCACTGGGGCGACGGTTATGGCTGGGGTCCGGAGGCTCGCGCCGGGCTGGCCTGACCGGGTTGCGGGCAAACATTCGGGCCTTGCGCCTTTGCGTGGTGGTTCGAATGCCCTAACTGACGGATCAGACTTGATGCGGCAGGAGCGAACTCGAACGTGGCGGGCGATCCCTACAAGGAACTGGGTGTTTCGAGGGGCGCGAGCGCGGACGAGATCAAGAAGGCGTTCCGCAAGCTCGCCAAGGAACTGCACCCTGACAAGAACCCCGGCAACCGCGAGGCCGACGAGCGTTTCAAGCGGGTGACGGCGGCGTTCGATCTGCTCGGCGACGCCGGGAAGCGGGCGAAATTCGATCGGGGCGAGATCGACGCCGACGGGCGCGAGCAGTTCCGCGGCTTCGGCGGCGGCGCGCGGGGCGGCCCAGGCGGGAATCCGTTTGGTCAGGGCGGCGCCCAGCGCGGCGGATTTGAGAACATCGACCTCGACGAACTGTTCGGCGGCATGTTCGGCGGCGGCGCCCGCTCCGGAGGACAACGCGGCGGATTCGCCGCGCGTGGAGCGGACGTCAAGGCGACGCTGGAAATCAGCCTCGAGGACTCGATTTCCGGAGCGACGCGGCGGATCCAGTTTTCGGACGGACGCACCCTCGATGTCACGATCCCGAAAGGGGCAGCCGACGGGCAGGTTATCCGTCTGCGCGGGCAGGGCGCTCCCGGCGCGGCTGGCCGGAGCGAGGCCGGCGACGCCTTGATCACGCTGAAACTCGCTCCCCATCCGGTCTTCCACCGCGACGGGGCCGATCTGACCATGGACCTGCCGGTCTCGCTGCCCGACGCCGTCCTGGGCGGCAAGGTGCCCGTGAGGACACCGGAGGGGACCGTCAGCATGACCATTCCACCGGGTTCGAACTCGGGCAAGGTGCTGCGCCTGAAAGGACGCGGCGCCTTCGTTGGCGGCAAGCGCGGCGATCTGCTCGCCAAGCTGATGATCCTGTTGCCGGACAGTGCGGATGAAGGCCTGACCAGGGTGGCTCAGGAGATGCGCGACAAGGGCGCCTACCGCCCGTGGCGCGACTGATGCCCGGAAAGCCGAACGCAAAGCCGGAGCGCCCCTGGTTCTCTTCCGGGCCGACGGCCAAACGGCCCGGTTGGTCCAGCCAGGCCATCCCCCATGAGTTGTTGGGGCGCGGCATAAGGGCGCCGGAAGTGGTCGAGCGCTTCGCCCAAGGTCTGCGACTGACCCGTGACCTGCTCCAGGTCCCGGCGGACTGGCGGCTGGTCTATGTGCCCGGATCGGACACCGGGGCGGTCGAGGCGGCGTTGTGGTCGATGCTGGGCGAACGGCCCGTCCAGGTGCTGGCGTTCGAGAATTTCGGCCAGGTCTGGGCGACCGACATCCGCGATCACCTGGGACTGGACCCGGACATTCTGACCGCGCCATGGGGCGAGTTCCCGGACGTGTCGAGGGTCGACCCCGTAAAGGACCTCGTCTTGCCGTGGAACGGAACCACCTCCGGCGTTCGAGCGCCGGGCGCGGACTGGATCGCCTCCAATCGCGAAGGGCTGGTGATCTGCGACGCCACCTCGGCGGCCTTCGCCATGCCCCTGCCGTGGGATAGGCTGGATGTGGTGACCTTCAGCTTTCAGAAGGCGCTCGGCGGGGAAGCGGGGCTGGGTGTCGCGGCGCTGTCGCCGAAGGCGGTAGAGCGGCTGGACCGGTACACGCCGCCTCGCCCGGTCCCCAAGGTCTTGCGGCTTCGAAGCGCCGGCGGGTTCGACGCGGCCCTCGCTTCGGGCTCGATGATCAACACCTTCTCGGTCTGGACGATCGAAGACTGGATCGACGCCGTTGAGTGGGGATTGGCGCACGGCGGCCTGCCCGCCCTGATCGCCCGGACCGAAGCGAATGCGGCTGCGCTCGATGCGTGGATCAGGCGAACGGACTGGATCGATTATCTGGCCGTCAATCCGACGACCCGGTCGACGACCTCCGTCTGCCTGAAGTTCGTCGATCCGCGCGTGCTGGCCATGGCCGAGCCGGAGCGGCAGGCTCTCGTCGGGCGGATAAAGGCCCTGGTCGAAGCCGAGCGCGCGGCGTTCGATGTGGAAAGCCACCGCAACGCCCCGGCAGGCCTTCGGATCTGGTGCGGCTGCACGGTCGAGACCGCCGATGTCGAGGCGCTGACACCGTGGTTGGACTGGGCCTTTGATACGGCGATGGCGGATTAATCCGCGCTCCGGGACGACACCGCACGATTCCCCGGCTATAGGCTGCGCCCGCATTCCCGAAGTCCCGGAAGTAGCGGAGAAGCGTCTTGGCGAACGTCGCGGTGGTCGGCGCCCAGTGGGGCGACGAAGGCAAGGGCAAGATTGTCGACTGGTTGTCGAACCGGGCGGATGTGGTCGTCCGTTTCCAGGGCGGCCACAACGCCGGCCACACCCTCGTCGTCGATGGCAAGGTTTACAAGCTGGCATTGCTGCCGAGCGGCGTCGTGCAGGGCAAGCCGTCGGTCATTGGCAACGGGGTCGTCGTCGACCCCTGGCACCTGGTCGGCGAGATCGAGAAGATCGAGTCGCAGGGCATCGCCATAAGCCCTGAGGTGCTGATCGTCGCCGACAACGCCTGCCTGATCCTGCCCATCCATCCCGCCCTGGACGTGGCCCGCGAGGCGGCGGCGAGCGCGCCGGGCGCCCGCATCGGCACCACCGGCCGCGGCATCGGACCCGCCTATGAAGACAAGGTCGGCCGCCGCGCGATCCGGGTCTGCGACCTCGCCAGCGTCGACGACCTCAAGGTCAAGATCGACCGTCTGCGGGCCCATCATGACCCCTTGCGGGCGGGCCTCGGTCTTGAACCGATCGATCCGGAGGCGTTGCTCCGGCAACTCCTGGAGATCGCGCCGAAAATCCTCCCCTATGTGCAGCCGGCGTGGCGGGTGCTCGACAAGGCGCGGCGTCATGGCAAGCGCGTGCTGTTCGAAGGCGCTCAGGGCGCCTTCCTCGACGTCGATCATGGCACCTACCCTTATGTGACCAGCTCGAACACGATCGCGGGTCAGGCCGCGGCGGGCTCCGGGATCGGGCCGAAGGGGGTCGGCTATGTGCTCGGCATCGTGAAAGCCTATACGACGCGGGTCGGGGAAGGTCCTTTCGCATGCGAGCTAGATGACGAGGTGGGCCGGCACCTGGCGACCGTGGGCCGCGAGGTCGGCGTCAATACGGGCAGGGCGCGCCGATGCGGCTGGTGCGACGCCGTGCTGGTCCGCCAGTCGGTCGCCATAAACGGCATCGACGGCATCGCGTTGACCAAGCTGGACGTCCTTGACGGCTTGAAGACTCTGAAGATCTGCACCGGCTATCGCATCGGCGGCGAGGTGCTGGACTATCTGCCGTCCAGCCTGAAGGCCCAGGCCGACGCCCAACCGGTTTTCGAAGAACTGGAAGGCTGGGCAGAAAGCACCGCCTCGGCGCGCAGTTTCCGCGACCTGAACGCCAACGCCATCAAATATGTGCGCCGCATTGAAGAACTGATCGGCGCCCCGGTCGCCCTGCTTTCGACCAGCCCGGAGCGGGATGACACCATCCTGATGCACGATCCTTTCCAGGATTAGCGGCGGGATGGAAAAATATTCAGCGTTCAAGGGGCCTTAACCGGCTCCGGTTAAGGATGATCGCCCTGTCTGGAGGCCGCGTCCTTGTTTGCTGTCGACCCTCGCGTGCTGGCGAAGCTGGCTCCCGTGCTGAGACGAGTTCTGATCGTCGATCCGAACCCCCATGCCGCGCGTCTCCTGACGGAGATCGTGAAGGGCATGGGCGCGGGCGAGATCGTGGTCGAACCCAGCGAACCTCGAGCCATGAAAGCCGCGGTGGATATTGAACCTTGCATCGTCTTCACCGAACGGAACGGCGACAATCTCGACGGCGAGTCGCTGGCCCGGGCGTTGCGGCGTTCAAGCCTCGCCTGCCGTCGTGCGCCGATCATCATGGTCACGGCCGACGCGACGGCGAGCACGATCATCGGCGCCCGGGATAGCGGGGTGCATGAATTCCTCCGCAAGCCGTTCACCAGCGCCGACCTGTTCAAACGCGTTGAAAACGTCGCCCTGAAGCCGCGCGACTGGGTCGAGGCGGTCGGCTATGTCGGGCCGGACCGGCGCCGCTTCAACTCAGGCGAATACTCTGGCGACCGCAAACGCAAGGCCGACAAACCCGCCAACGGCGCGGCGGCAATGGCGGCGGCCAAGGATCAGGCGATGCGGATTCTCGCCTCGGCACTGGATCAGTTCCACAATGATCCGATGCAGGCAGTGCGGGCCATCCGCGAGCAGGCGGCGACCCTGAAATCGCTTGCCATGAAGGTATCGGATTCCCGCCTCGCGGTGGCGGTCGGCGCGCTCGAAGTGACGCTTGCGTCCGGGCCGCCGACAAAGGAGACGCTCGCCGCGCCGATCGGGGCGCTCCTGGCCATGGCCCAGCCGGCCGAACCGCGGATGCAGAAGGCCGGCTAAGCCCCTCAGGCGTCGACCAGATTCCGCTCCTCGGCCGCCGCGCGCATCGCCTTTTGCAATTTCTCGAAGGCCCGGACCTCGATCTGGCGGACACGTTCGCGCGACACGCCATACTGGCCCGCGAGCTCCTCCAGGGTGACAGGATCGTCCTTGAGCCGGCGCTCGGTGAGGATGTGCTTTTCCCGGTCGGTCAGCTCGTGCATGGCTTCTTCGAGCAGACCACGGCGGATGGACTTTTCCTCGTCCTCGGCCAGTTGGGTTTCCTGCGAAACTGCCGTGTCGTCCGCGAGCCAGTCCTGCCACTCGCTCTCGCCGTCCGCGCGCAGCGGCGCGTTCAGGGAGGCGTCGCCGCCGAGGCGACGGTTCATGTTGGTGACTTCTTCCTCGGACACGCCCAGTTTGGTGGCGATCGCCGAAAGATGTTCAGGCCGCAGGTCGCCTTCCTCGAAGGCCGAAATCTGGCTCTTCGCCTTGCGCAGGTTGAAGAACAGCTTCTTCTGCGCTGCGGTCGTGCCCATCTTAACAAGCGACCAGCTGCGCAGGATGTATTCCTGGATCGAGGCGCGGATCCACCACATGGCATACGTCGCCAGGCGGAAACCTTTGTCCGGGTCGAATTTCTTGACGGCCTGCCGCAGGCCGACGTGGCGCGCGGCACGCACCTCGCCGAGCGGCAGGCCATCGCCGCGATATCCCATGG
>JAAXIW010000325.1 GCA_012270135.1 Brevundimonas sp.
TCGTCCTCGACCTCGCGGAACGGCACCGACTCGTCGTCGTCGGCGTCCTACAGGACATCGTCGTCGGCGTCGCCCGCCTCGCCCATGCCGGGCTCCTCGGAGGCGTCGCCGGCCGAGTCGTCATCGTCGTCGTCCGGGGTCAGGATCGGCTCGTGGCCTTCCTGGTCGATCTCCGGCGTCGAGGTGGTGTCGTCCTCCTCGTCATCGTCCGAAGCGGCCTTCTTGGCGTCGACCTGATCGTCGGTGTCGTCGTCGGTCGTCTCGTCGGCGGCGTAGCCGGCCGGCCGGCCGCGGCGGTTGCGCAGCTTCAGCGCCTCTTCCGGGTCGAAGTCGGTGTCGCATTTCGGGCAGTGGGCCGGGCGACGGCCCAGGTCGTAGAATTTGGCCTGGCAGTTCGGGCAGACCTGCTTCTGGCCCAGTTCGGGTTTGGCCACGGTGGAAAGACCTTTGGCGGGAGTTGGGAAATCGGGCGCGTCCCTTGCCACCATGGGGGGCCGCTGTCAAAAGCCATCTCTCGCGCCGCCCGCGCCGCCTGATCAATTCGGAGACCGCCGGGTGACGATCCCCTCCACCCTGACCGCCCGCCGCGCCCCGGCGCTGTCCGGCGTGGTCCGCGCCCCGGGCGACAAGTCGATCTCGCACCGGGCCCTGATCCTCGGGGCCATGGCGACCGGCGTCACCGAGATCGATGGCCTGCTCGAGGGCGACGACATCCTCGCCACCGCCCGCGCGGTCGAGGCCTTCGGCGCCGGCGTCGAGCGCCTGGGACCGGGCCGCTGGCGGGTCACCGGCCACGGCGGCTTCCGCCAGCCCGCCGGCGTCATCGACTGCGGCAACGCCGGCACCGGCGTCCGCCTGCTGATGGGCGCCGCCGCCGGCTACCCGATCACCGTGACCTTCGACGGCGACGCCAGTCTGCGCAAACGGCCGATGAAGCGGGTCACCGGACCGCTGGCCGAGATGGGCGCGCGCTTCGAATGGCTCGGCGAGGAAGACCGGCTTCCGGTCCGCATGACGGGTGGGGTCCTCTCCGCCATCGACTATCGCCAGACCGTCGCCTCGGCCCAGGTCAAGTCCGCCATCCTGCTGGCCGGCCTCAACGCCGACGGCGTCGTCACCGTCGCCGAGCCCGAACCCAGCCGCGACCACACCGAACGCATGCTGCGCGCCTTCGGGGCCGAGGTCGGCGTCCTGCCGGACGGCGCCGGCTGGCGCGTCACCGTCAAGGGGGGGCAGTCCCTGGAAGCCGCCCCCGTCTCCGTCCCCGGTGATCCGTCCTCCGCCGCCTTTCCCCTCGCCGCCGGCCTGATCGTCCCGGGCTCGCAGGTCACGGTCGAGGGCGTCATGCTCAATCCCCTGCGCACCGGCCTGTTCGAGACCTGGCGCGAGATGGGCGCCGACCTGACGGTCTCGAACCGCCGCATGGCCGGCGGCGAGGAGGTCGGCGACGTCACCGCCCGCCACTCGGCCCTGAAAGGCGTGGCCGTCCCCCCCGAGCGCGCCGCCTCGATGATCGATGAATACCCGATCCTCGCCGCCACGGCCGCCTTCGCGGAGGGCGCCACGGTCATGCGCGGCGTCGGCGAGATGCGGGTCAAGGAGAGCGACCGCATCGCCCTGATGGCCGCCGGTCTCCACGCCTGCGGCGTCACGGTCGACGAGGAACCCGAGGGCTTCACCGTCACCGGCGGTTCCGTCCGCGGCGGCGCGACCGTGACCACCCACGGCGACCACCGCATCGCCATGAGCCATCTGGTGCTCGGCCTCGCCGCCGCCGACCCCGTCGCCGTCGACGAGCCCGGCATGATCGCCACCAGCTTCCCCGGCTTCGTCGCGTTGATGCGCGGGCTGGGAGCGGATATCGCCTCCGCATGAACCGCGCCCTCATCATCGCCGTCGACGGACCCGCCGCCTCGGGCAAGGGCACCATCGCCGCCCGGCTGGCGGCGGCCTACGGCCTGCCGCACCTCGACACCGGCCTGCTCTACCGCGCCGTCGGCCTCGGCGTGCTCGACGCCGGGCAGTCGCTCGACGACGCCGCCGCGGCCGAGGCCGTGGCCCGGGCGCTGGACGCCAGCCACCTGACCGACACGGACCGCCTCACCGACCGCGGGGCGGGCGAGGCCGCCAGCCGCGTGGCCGGCTATCCCGGCGTCCGCGCCGCCCTGCTCGCCTTCCAGAAGGCCTTCGCCGGCCAGCCGGGCGGCGCCGTCCTCGACGGCCGCGACATCGGCACCGTCATCGCCCCCGAGGCCCCGGCCAAGCTGTTCGTCACCGCCACGGCCGAGGTCCGGGCGACGCGCCGCTGGAAACAGCTGACCGGTCGGGGCGAGGTCATCGCCTTCGAGGACATGCTGGCCGACATCGTCCGCCGCGACGAGCGCGACGCCGGCCGGGGCGCCGCCCCCATGGTCCAGGCCGAAGACGCCGTCTTGCTGGATACGACCGATATGGATATAGAGGCCGCCTTCGATGCGGCCCGCCGT
>JAAXIW010000100.1 GCA_012270135.1 Brevundimonas sp.
CGAGAACCTGCTCAAGACCATCAACACCGTCCTCCACAACGCACGACTTCACCCGGCGCCCGGCCGCACCCCCTACCCGCAACGGCTCGACGCCGCCGACCTCGCGGCGGACATGGCCGAGCTCTACGAGCCCGCCTCCGAAGACAAGGGGCTGGAGTTCTCAGCCGAGATCGAGCGCGGCCTTATGGTCGAGGCCAACCGCCCCTTCCTCGCCCAGGCGATCGCGAACGTCATCGACAATGCCATCAAATACACCCCGACCGGCGGCGCCGTGATGCTGCGCGCCCGCCGGCGCAGCTCGGGCGAGATCGAATTCTCGGTCACTGACACCGGCCCCGGCGTGCCCGAGAGCGACCGCGAACGGGTCATCCAGCGCTTCGTTCGCCTCGACAACAGCCGCTCCGAGCCCGGCTCAGGCCTGGGCCTCTCGCTGGTCGGCGCCGTGCTTGAGGCTCACGGCGGGCGGGTCCAGCTGGATGAAGGACCCGGCGAATACGGCGGCTTCGGGCCCGGCCTGCGCGTCGCCCTGGTCCTGCCGCCGGCGGATCCGGCGTGAGCGAGATCCTGGCCGCGGCCCTGACGCCCTGCGGCCCCGTCGTCGATCCCGAGGCCGCCGACCGCGCCCGTGAACGCCTGACCGAGGCCGCCTCCGGCGCCGGCTGGCTCGAGACGCTCGACGCCGCCTGGCCGGCCCTCGCCCCCGTCTTCGCCGCCTCGCCCTATCTGTTCGGCCTGGCCCGCCGCTGGCCGGATCGGCTCCGGATCACCCTGAACGAGCCGCCGGCATCCCGCCTCTCCGCCATCCTCGCCGACACGGAAGCCCTGACCGGCGGCGCCGACGAGCTGCGCGCGCCGCTGCGCCGCCTCAAGGGCGAACTTCATCTGCTCACCGCCCTGGCCGACCTCGGCGGCGTCTGGGACCTCGATCAGGTCACCGACGCCCTGAGCCGGTTCGCCGACGTCTCCGTGGACGCCGCCCTCCGCGCTGTCGCCCGCGACCAGCGTGAGCGGAACAAGCTGGTCAGCGCCGCCGACGATCCGCGCGGCCCCGTCCCCGGACTGTTCGGTCTCGCCATGGGCAAGCACGGGGCCTTCGAGCTCAACTACTCTTCGGACATCGACATCAGCCTGTTCTGGGAGCCCGAAAGCCTGATCCCGGCCCTGGCCGACGGCGTCGCGCCGCAGCGCTTCGTTGCCCGCCTCGCTCAGTCGCTCGCCGGCCTGATGCAGGAGCGCACCGGCGAGGGCTACGTCTTCCGCGTCGACCTGCGGCTGCGCCCGGACCCGTCGTCCACCCCGCCCGTCGTCGCCGCCCCCACGGCCCTGGCCTACTACGAAGGGGTGGGCCAGAACTGGGAGCGGGCGGCCTTCATCAAGGCCCGGCCGGTGCTCGGCGACCTGGGCGCCGGGGCCGACTTCCTGAAGGCGCTGCGGCCCTTCATCTGGCGCCGCAGCCTCGACTACCCGGCCATCCTCGACATCCAGTCGATCAAGCGTCAGATCCACGTTCACAAGACCGGCGACGGGCTTGAGGCGGCGGGCGCCAATCTGAAGCTGGGCCGGGGCGGCATCCGCGAGATCGAGTTCTTCGCCCAGACCCAGCAATTGATCCTCGGCGGCCGCGATCCGGATCTGCGCACGCCGCGCACCGTCGACGCCCTCGCCGCCCTGCGCGACGCTGGCCATGTCGCCGTGGACGCCTGCGCCGAATTGACCGACGCCTATGTCGCCCTGCGCCGGCTGGAGCATCGCGTCCAGATGCTGGACGACGAACAGACCCATAGCCTTCCGGACGACCTGGAGGCCCGTCGCCGCGTCGCCGCCCTGGCCGGCGTGGAAGACCTGCCGGGCTTCGACGCCGGCGTGGAGGCCCTGCTGGTCGGGGTCAACCGGCGCTACGGCGAACTGTTCGAGGGCGAGGAAGAGCTGTCGTCGCCCTACGGTTCCCTGGTCTTCACCGGCGTCGAAAACGATCACGAGCCCCTCAAGACCCTCGATCGGATGGGCTTCTCCGACCCGGTCATGGTGGCGGAGACGATCCGTGGCTGGCACCACGGCCGCATCCCGGCGACGCGGACGGCGCGAGGCCGCGAGCTGTTCACCCGGCTCGCGCCTCGCCTGCTGACGGCGCTCGCCGACACCGGCGCCGCCGACTCCGCCTTCCGCCGGTTCGCGGTGTTCTTCTCGGGCCTGAGCGGCGGCGTCCAGGTGCAGGCGTTGTTCCTCGCCCAGCCGAAGCTGTTCGACCTGGTGGTCGGCGTCATGGCCTTCGCGCCGCGTCTGGCCCGCGCCCTCGGCCGCTATCCGGCGGCGCTGGACAGCATGCTGGACGCCCGCTTCGCCCGCAGCATCGAGGAAGACACCGGCGTGGTCGCCCAGATGGGGGCCGAGGCCGCCGCCGCGTCCGATTTCGAGATCGCCATGAACGTGGTGCGCCGCGTGCACCGGGAGCAGATGTTCCGCATCGGCGTCCAGACCCTGAC
>JAAXIW010000344.1 GCA_012270135.1 Brevundimonas sp.
AGCTTGAAGCAGGGCGTCGGTTTGTATGCCGTCGAGCCGGTACGTCTGTACGGCGTCGATCAGACGGAGGCGGGCTTGCAGAAGGTCGGTAGCCGCCGGATCTGTAAGGCGGGTCGCGGTTTCCCGCTCCCGCTCGAGGGAGAAGGCGAAAACCGCGGTCGCAGGACCACCGTCCTGATTATTCGGTAGCGGTGCCTTCCGAAAAAACATCCCTATTTCAGCAGCATGCCGTCGCCGTAGTAGGCGCCCTGATCGCCCAGCATCTCCTCGATGCGGAGCAGCTGGTTGTATTTCGCCGTGCGGTCCGAGCGGGCCAGCGAACCGGTCTTGATCTGCCCGCAGTTGGTGGCGACAGCCAGGTCGGCGATCGTCGAGTCCTCCGTCTCGCCCGACCGATGGCTCATCACGGCGGTGTAGCCGGCGCGATGCGCCATATCCACAGCCTCAAGAGTTTCGGACAAAGTTCCGATCTGGTTGACTTTTATGAGGATAGAGTTGGCCAGACCTTCGCCGATGCCGGCGGCCAGTCGGGCCGGGTTGGTGACGAACAGGTCGTCGCCGACGATCTGCACCCGGTCGCCCAGACGGTCGGTCAGCAGCTTCCAGCCGTCGAAATCGTCCTCGGCGCAGCCGTCCTCGATCGAGACGATCGGGAAGCGCTCGCACAGATCGGCGAGGTAGCCGACCATGGCGTCGGCCTCGAGCGTCTTGCCCTCCCCGGCCATGACGTATTTGCCGTCCTTGAAGAATTCCGTGGCCGCGACATCCAGCCCGAGGTGGAAGTCCTCGCCTGCCAGATAGCCCGCCGACTGGCCCGCCTTGGTGATGAAGGCCAGCGCCTCCTCCGCCGAGGCCAGGTTGGGCGCGAAGCCGCCCTCGTCGCCCACGTTGGTGTTGTGGCCGGCGTCCTTCAACTGCTTGCGCAGGGCATGGAAGATTTCCGCCCCCATCCGCAGGCCCTCGGAGAAGCTGTCGGCTCCAGTGGGCAGGATCATGAATTCCTGGATGTCGATCGGATTGTCGGCATGGGCCCCGCCGTTGATGATGTTCATCATCGGAGTCGGCAGGATGCGGGCCGAGACCCCGCCCAGATAGCGATACAGCGGCAGGCCCGACGAAATGGCGCTGGCCTTGGCGCAGGCCAGGCTGACGCCCAGGATGGCGTTGGCCCCCAGCCGGCTCTTGTTGTTGGTGCCGTCCAGACCGATCAGGGCTTCGTCGATGCGGCGCTGATCCTCGGCGTCCATGCCGCTGAGCGCGTCGAAGATCTCGCCGTTGACCGCGTCGACGGCCTTGGCGACGCCCTCGCCGCCCCCCAGGTCCTTGCCGCCGTCGCGCCGTTCCACCGCCTCATGCGCGCCCGTCGAGGCCCCCGACGGCACCGCCGCCCGGCCAAAGCTGCCGTCGTCCAGGATGACATCGACCTCCACCGTCGGATTGCCCCGGCTGTCGAGGATCATGCGGGCGGCGATATCGGCGATGTCGGTCATGGGGCGGCTCTGTCAGGGAGGAAGTTCGGATGGCGGGGTTTAGCCCAACGCCCTCCGAATCGCCACCGCCGTCGCCGGTCCTCAGGCGCAGCCCTCGACGTACTGGATGCTGGGGCCTCCGCCGGCGATGGACTGGACCCTGCCGTCCGTGCCGATCTCGTACTTCACCCCCCGCGCTGCGGGGCTCTGGTGGTCGGCGGTGGACCAGACGGTGATGTATTCCGCGGGTGCCTCGACGTAGGCGTGCGGCATGGCCTCGGCCGCCGCACCGTAGGCGCTCTTCACCTCGGCCGCCGTGTCGCCGATGTTCAGGCCGCGATCCGTCGCGATCTCCGTGTTGCGACCGATCCAGATGCTGGTCAGCACGCCGTCCTCGACCATGACCAGCAGGCCCCGGGGCGCGCGCTCCGGCCGGAACATGTCGCAGGCGGCGGGATCCGGCCCGCCGACGGCCTCGGGGTCGGCGTCCGGGCCGAGAGCCGCCTCGACCTCTGCCCGGGTCATGCCGATGCGCAGGGGGCCGAAGCCAAGAGCGGTCAGCTGGTCGACGGCGGGACCGGAGGCGCCGCGCCCCGCCGGGTCCGCCGGAGCGTCGGCCGGCTCGGACGGCGGAGCGCCGCAGGCGGCGAGGGACAGGGCGGCGACGGAACCGAGGGCGGCCAGGCGGATCATGAGAGCCTCCAGCGTTGCGAGCCCCCCCAGAACGCACGAAAACGGCGCGCGAGGCTATCGCGCGCCGCAAAAACTTCGCCGGGCCTCGCGGCCCGCTCCCGTCGAAAGACCTAGTCTTCCTTCGGGGTCAGGACCTGGCGGCCGCGGTAGGTGCCGGTCTTCAGGTCGATGTGGTGGGGGCGCTTCAGCTCGCCCGTGTCCTTGTCCTCGACGTAGGCGTTCGTGCCCAGCGAGTCGTGGGCGCGGCGCATGTTGCGACGCGAGGGCGATACTTTGCGCTTCGGAACGGCCATGTCCGTCTCAATCTTCTTAGGTCGGGCGCCGGGAAGGCGCGAAAACAACAGCGGCGGCCCCCGGAAGAGCCGCCACGCGAGCGCGGGCTTATGCCTGAACCCGCCGGGGAGTTCAAGTGCGCAGACGTGCGCTCCAGCCCGCCCGCGACAGCCCGTAATACAGGCTGTCCTTCCACTCCCCGGCGATATGCCAGGTGCGCTCGGCGAAGCCTGTCTTCACGAACCCGAGGCGCTCCAGCAGGCGAATCGACGCTGTGTTCTCCGGATCGACGTCGGCGGTCAGGTCGTCGATGTCACGCGTGGCGAACACATGATCCAAGGTCGCACCAACCGCCTCCCCGGCGAACCCTTGCCCCCAGTGGTCCGGATGCAGGATGTAGCCGACCTCCGGCAGCTTCCAGAAGCCCGCCTTGCCGATCACGACGCCGTCCCGCTCGATGACGAAATCCGGTTGCTCCGGCCCGTTAGCGATCATGCTGTCGAGCCAGGTCCGGGTCTGATCGAGGGTGTCGTGCGGCGGCGTCGACCACCAGCGGGTGGCCCGCGGGTCCGACAGCACCGCGTGCATCGCCTCAAGGTCGTCGGCGCGGGCGCTGCGCAGCTTCAGGCGGGGCGTCAGGATCTCCATCACCCGCGAGTGCGGCCTGCCGCGCCGACGGTCAAGGCAGGGCGCGCTCCAGCACCAGAAAATGCAGGTCGTCCCTGAGCGGCAGGCCGAAACGCAGATCGCCATAGGGAAACGGCAGGGTCTCGCCGGTCGGGGCATACCCCAGCCGCCGATACCAGGCGATCAGCGTCTCGCGTTGCGGAAAGACGGAGATGCGCACCCGCCGGGCGCCGAACCGGCTGGCCAGCGCCGCATGGGCCGCCTCGACCATGCGCCGGCCGAGGCCTCCGCCCTGCAGGGTGGGGCTGACCGAAAGCATGCCGAAATAGCCCGCGCCCTCCCCCCGGTCCGCGATCAGGACGCAAGCCAGCAGATCACCGTCCCGCCAGGCCGTCAGCATCGCCTGCGCCGGGTCGGCGAGAATGGAGGCCAGATCCTCGGGATCGGTGCGCTGGCCCGCCAGCAGATCGGCCTCGGTGGTCCAGCCCGCCCGCGACGCCTCGCCCCGATAGGCGCTCTCGATCAGCCGGTGCAGCGCCGGGATGTCGCCCGGCCCGGCGTCGCGGATCAGGATTTCAGTCATCGAGCAAGGCGTCCGCCACGGCCTCGCCGATGGCCAGCGAACTGGTCAGGCCGGGGCTTTCGATCCCGAACAGGGCCATCAGCCCGGCGATGCCGTGATCGTCCTGCCCGCGTAGCTGGAAGTCGGGCTGGGTCTCGTCCGGCCCGTGCAGCTTGGGCCGGATGCCGGCGTAGTCCGGGGTCAGCGCCCCTTCCGGCAGGCCGGGCCAGAAGCGGCGGATGTAATGTTCAAACTCGGCCGCCCTGGCCGGATCGACCGAATAGTCCTCGCCCGCGACATATTCGAGGTCCGGCCCGAACACCGCCTGCCCGCCCAGATCCTTGCGATAGTGGGTGCCGAGCGCCCCCGGGATCGGCGGCGGATAGATCAGCCGTTCGAACGGCGCCTTTCCCGTCAGCCGGAAATAGACGCCCTTGCCGAAACGGCCCTCGGGTATCCGATCCGCCGGATAGCCGTCGATGCGGCCGGCGACGTCCTGGGCCGCCAGGCCCGGCGCGGTGACCAGCAGCCGGGTCGTCAGGGTGGCGCCGCCCTCCCCGCCCGCAATGACCGTGAAACCGCCGCCGGGCCGCGGCTCGGCCCGCTCGAACGGGGTGGAAACCACGACCGAACCGCCCGCGTCCTCGATCTCGCCCTGCAAGGCCAGCATGTAGCCGTGGCTATCGAACACGCCGCTCTCGGGCGACAGGATGGCGGCATGGGCGTTCAGTCCCGGCTCCAGCGCCCGGGCCTGTTCGCCGGTCAGATGTTCCAGTCCCTCGACGTGGTTGGCCGTGGCCTGTTCGAAGATCGCCTCGATGCGCGGGACCTCGGCCGCGTCCGTGGCCACGACCAGCTTGCCGCATTTGCGGAAGTCGACCTTGTGGCTGTCGAGAAAGGCGTAGAGCGAGCGCCGACCCGCGACGCAGAACCGCGCCTTCAGGGATCCGGTCGGATAGTAGAGGCCGCCGTGGATGACCTCGCTGTTGCGCGCCGACACGCCGTGGCCGATGGGCGGCTCCGACGCGAGCACCAGCACCGACCGGCCCGGCGGCGCCAGCGCCCGGCCGCAGGCGAGGCCGACCGCCCCGGCCCCGACGACCACGGCGTCGAAGTCGAACCTCATCCCTTCGGCCCGTAGAGATGATCGGCGCGCGCCTCGAAACAGTGCATCAGCCTGCCCACCGCCCGGTCGAAATTGGCCTGCAGCATCATGTCGAGGATGCGCGACTTGAAGGCGAAGTCGATGAAGAACTCGACCCGCGTCCCCTCCGGGTGGGGGAAGAACTCCCAGCGGTTCTTCAGGTGGTGGAACGGCCCGCGCAGCAGGCCGACCTCGACCTTGGGCGCGTTGCGGTCGTGCCGGACCCAGGTCGAGAACCGTTCCTTGAGCAAGGAGAAACCCACCGCCGCCTCGGCGTCGATCACGGTCACGCCCGGCCCCTCCTCCCGCTCGCCCCAGGCCCGCATCGACGACACCCACGGCACGAACTCGGGATAGGCGCGCACATCGGCGACCAGGGCGGCGAGCTGGTCCGGGGCATAGGGCAGGATTTTGGTGACGCGGTGGACGGCCAAGCGCGGATCAGCGTCCGGTCTGGGCCAGCCGCGCCGCCTTCAGCCGGGCGAAGTCCTCGCCGGCGTGGTGTGAGCTGCGGGTCAGCGGCGACGACGACACCATCAGGAAGCCCTTGGCCCGGGCGATCGCCTCGTAGGCCTTGAACTCTTCCGGCGTCACGAACCGGTCGATGGCGGCGTGTTTGCGGGTCGGCTGCAGATACTGGCCGATGGTGATGAAGTCGACGCCGGCCGAGCGCATGTCGTCCATCACCTGCATGACCTCTTCGCGGGTCTCGCCGAGGCCGACCATGATGCCGGACTTGGTGAACTGGTTCGGGTCGCGCTCCTTGACCATCTGCAGCAGGCGCAGCGAGTGGAAGTAGCGGGCGCCCGGCCGGATTTTCAGATACAACCGCGGCACGGTCTCGAGGTTGTGGTTGAACACGTCCGGCGTGGCGTCGATCATCACCTCGGCCGCCCCGTCCTTGCGCAGGAAGTCGGGCGTCAGGATCTCGATGGTGGTGTTCGGGGCCTGCAGCCGGATCTGGCGCACGACTTCCGCGAAGTGAGCCGCGCCGCCGTCGGCCACGTCGTCCCGGTCGACGCTGGTGATGACCACATGGTTCAGGCCCAGCTGCGCCACCGCCAGCCCGACCTTGGCGGGCTCTTCCGGGTCCAGCGGCTCCGGCAGGCCGGTCTTGACGTTGCAGAAGGCGCAGGCCCGCGTGCAGGTGTCGCCCATGATCATCAGGGTGGCGTGCTTCTGGCTCCAGCACTCGCCGATGTTCGGGCAGGCCGCCTCCTCGCAGACGGTGACGAGGCCCTTATCCTTCACGATGGCCCTGGTCGCATTGTACTGGCCCGAGCCGGGCGCCTTGACGCGCAGCCAGTCGGGTTTCTTCAGCACCGCCGTCTCGGGCCGGTTCTGCTTTTCCGGGTGACGCAGTTCGGCCGGCGTCTTCGTCAGGGTGTCGATCAGCGTGACCAAGGCGGGTCCGGCTCCGGCGTTGCGAAACCGCTATGTCGTCCTTCCGCGTGGCGAAGGCAAGGCGCGGGCCGGGGTCACGCCGGGTAACACATCTTTTCAACCATGGCGCCCCGCTCTAGTTTGCGCGTTCGGACAAGGCGCGGCCAACGCGCCACGGAGGATGTCTTTGCGCGTACCCCTGGACCCCAAGGCCGTCGAGGAGACGATTTTCGACGCCCTGATCGCGGCGCGCGACACCTACGGCGACAAGGAGATCCTCGAGGATCAGGATCGCAAGCCCATGAGCTATACGGGGCTGATCCGCGCCGCCTTCGTGCTGGGCCGCAAGATCGCCGCCATGACCGGCGTGGGAGAGCGCGTCGGCATTCTGCTGCCATCCAGCATGGGAGTGGTGGTCACCTACTACGGCCTTCACGCCCACGGTCGCGTGCCCGTGATGATCAATTTCACGGCGGGCGAGCGCAACATCAAGGCGGCGATCGAGGCCGCGGGCGTCGGCAAGATCCTGACCGCCCGCCGTTTCGTCCAGCAGGCCAGGATCGAGGACCTGATCGCCCAGATCGAGACGGTCGCCGAAATCGTCTGGCTCGACGACGTGCGCAAGTCGATCGGCCTGCCCGACAAGCTCTACGGCCTGATGGCCGGAATGATGCCGAAACGGTTTCGGGTGAAGACCGAGCCGGCCTCGCCCGGCGTCATCCTGTTCACCTCGGGCAGTTTCGGCGCGCCCAAGGGCGTGGTGCTGAGCCAGGCCAATCTCGTCGCCAACTGCCGCCAGGTGGCCCAGCACATCGATCTTCTGCCCGAATGGGTGATGTTCAACCCGCTGCCGACCTTCCACTGTTTCGGCCTGACCGGCGGCGTGCTGCTGCCCCTCCTGCAGGGCATGAAGGCGTTCCAGTATCCGTCGCCGCTGCACGCCAAGCAGATCGTCGAGCTTCTGCCGCAGGTGAAGGCGTCGATCCTGTTCGCCACCGACACCTTCCTGAACCAGTACGCCCGCGTGGCGGGGCCGGACGACTTCTCGACCCTGCAGTTCGTCGTCGCCGGCGCCGAGCGGGTGCGCGACGAGACCCACCATCTGTTCAACACGCGGTTTCATGGCCTGAAGCTGCTGGAGGGCTACGGCGCCACCGAGGCCGCGCCCGTGGTGGCCGTCAATCACCCGGACCGGAACCGGCCAGGCACGGTCGGCCAGATGCTGCCGGGCATGGAGTGGCGGCTTGATCCGGTCGAGGGCATCGACGAGGGCGGCCGGCTCTATCTGCGCGGGCCCAATGTGATGAAGGGCTATCTGTCGCCCGACGATCCGAACGAGATAGAGCCGCTCAAGGACGGCTGGCACGACACCGGAGATATCGTCGCCATCGACGACGAGGGCTATGTCTGCATTCTCGGCCGCGCCAAACGGTTCGCCAAGATCGGCGGCGAAATGGTGTCGCTGACCGCCGTCGAGGGCCTGGCCAGCGCCGTCTGGCCGGAAGCGCGCCACGCCGTCGTCTCCGTGCCTGACAGCCGGAAGGGCGAGAAGCTGGTGCTGGTCACCGACCGCAAGGACGCCGACGTTTCCCGCCTCGCCGAATGGGCTCGCAGCCACGGCGCGCCGGAACTGGCGGTACCGAAGAAGATCATGCGCGTCGGTGAGGTCCCGGTCCTCGGCACCGGCAAGACCGACTACGTCGCCATCCAGCAGATGGTCGAGCTCGACAAGGCCGCCTAGGTCCGCTTGCGGACGTTGGTTGTAACTGACACCGACTCGGTTCCAGACTGGTCCTCCCAATCAGGGAGGGACCCATGTTCGACCGGTTTTCCGCTTACCAGCCGCAGCTGCTCAGCGTTCTGCGCATCGTCACAGGCCTTCTGTTCGTCTGCCACGGCACGGCCAAGGTGCTCGGCTTTCCCGCCATGGACGGTCTGCCGGAACCCGGCCTCAGCCTCGCCGGCCTGTCGGGCCCGCTCGAGCTGATCCTCGGCTCCCTGTTCGTGATCGGCCTGTTCACCCGCCCGGTCGCCTTCCTGGCCTCCGGCTTCTGCGCCGTCGGCTACTGGGCCGTGCACGGCATGCAGAGCCCGTTTCCGATCATGAACGGCGGTGAGACCATCGCCCTCTACTGCTTCGTCTTCCTCTACTTCGTCGCCTCGGGTCCGGGGCCGTGGAGCGTCGACGCCCGGATGAAGCGCGCCTAGCCGAAAAGCTTCTTCGCCGTCTCGGCGACGTAGCGGCCCTGCCAGCGGGCGCCGTCCAGTTCGTTCTCGCTGGGCATGCGCGAACCGTCGCCGCCGGTGATGGTCGTGGCGCCGTAGGGCGAGCCGCCGGTCACTTCATCGATACGGGACTGGCCTTCCCAGGCGTAGGGCAGCCCCGCGATCAGCATGCCGTGGTGCAACAAGGTCTGGATCAGACCGATCAGCGTGGTTTCCTGACCGCCGTGCTGGGTCGCCGTCGAACTGAAGGCAGATCCGACCTTTCCGACCAGCGCGCCCTTGGCCCACAGGCCCCCGGTCTGGTCGAGGAAGTTGCGCATCTGGGAGGCCGCGGTGCCGTAGCGGGTCCCTGCCCCGACGATGATGGCGTCATAGCCGCCCAGATCGTCGACCGTGGCGATCGGCGCCGCCTGATCCAGCTTGTAGCCGCTCTTCTTCGCCAGCTCTTCGGGGACGAGTTCCGGGACCCGCTTGATGTCGACCGACGCCCCGTCGACCTGACGCGCGCCCTCGGCGATCGCCTCCGCCATGGCTTCGACGTGGCCGTAGGTGGAGTGATAAAGGACGAGGATCTTGGTCATTGGACGCTCCGCTGGACTGGGGTGTAACAGCAACAACCACTGTAGCGGAAATGGGTTCCATCGCCCGGCGGTCGCGTCCCGCCCTCAGGCCTTGATCCTTGGTCCCAGAGGGCAGACCCGGTCGTAGAATTCGGCGGGGGCCGGGACGGCGCCGCCGCGCAGCAGCCGGAAGCGATGCTCCACCACCATCGCCTGCTGCTCGATATTGAGCCCGCCCCAGCTGCAGTCCATCCCCACGGGATATTCGTACGATGCCGGGCGGTCCCCTGCCCTGAGCTTGCCGGTCAGCAGGTTCACGCCCTGCTGCGCCTGCCAGACGTGGGTCAGCTCGTGGATCAGCGTGGCCTGCTGCTTCAGCGGCGCCGTGGCGATATCCGCCGGCAGGGTCCGGCCCGGCCACACGATCCACTCCCGCCCGAACCAGCGGCCGGGAACGAAGGCGCGGTTGAAGGGCCAGGGCGCCGGCAGGACGCGGATGCTTTCGCAACGCAGGGCGTCGCCGAACGCTTCCCGCGCCAGCGCCTCTTCCCCGATGGTCAGCGGCCGGATCACGGAGCGGCCACGGTCCCGGCATAGCCTCCCGTCGGGCTGACCCACTCCCAATGCCACGGCTCATAGACATAGGGCACGAAGCCGAACCGGTGGGCGTTCTGAACCAGCCAGCGGTAGGTGGCCCCGCGACTCATGTGCAGCCGGCTGGCGGGCGAGGTGTTGTCGACGCCCGTTTCGTCCAGCTGGCCGACGTAGAGATCGACCGCCGTGCCGGTGCGGTGCGGCGAACAGACGGCCCGGCGCAGCCCGTCGCAATTGCCCTGCGCGGCGCAGCGGGCGGCGTCCGCCTCCGGATCGCGAAAGCCGGAGAAGATCTGCAGCAACTCCGGATCGGCCGCGACCTCGGGAACTTCCTCCCGCGCCGCAGCCACCATCAACCGGTAGGCGGCCAGCACATCGCGGCGCAACAGACGCGTCAGCCTGTCCGCGTGCTCCTCGGAGGCGACCAGATAGCCGAGCTGATACAGCGGCGGCGGGTCGGGGCACGGCTGTTCGCGCACCCGCTCCATGATGAACGGTCGGCGCTCCTGCCAAAGACCCCGGAAGACCTGGAAGGTGGCCGCGTCGAACCAGCCGGTGGCCGGAAGGTTGTGGGCATGCTGGAACTCCGCCAGCGCCTTGGCGAAGCGCGGCGATCCGGGCGCGCAGCCGGTGCCCAGCTCTTTCTGGATCAGGGGCAGATAGGTCTCCCAGCCCCACTCGGGCGGACCGAACGGCCGCCATTCCAGCGAATAGTGCGAGATGGCGTTGGCGAGGGCCGGCGCGCCCCATTCGATCTGGCCGGCGTCGCAGGTCTCCGCGGAACGGACCTGGGCGTGCGCATCGCCGGCGTGCGCCGTCACCCCGATCAGGAGCGGCAGGGCGGCCAGCATGGACAGGACGGCGCGCTTCGACATGCCCCGATGGTGACCCCAGCCGTGTGTCATCGGCAAGGCCCTTCGCGCGCCGGCGGAGGGGTGGCCGGTCCGGCTCGCGCGGCGCGCTCAAAGGCGGCATGGTGAGCCTACGGCCGACTCAGGGCCGGACCGCCGGACGCCCGCATGACCGACGCCGCCCAAACCTCGACCGGAGGAACCGCCCCGCGCCGCAGCAACGGCGTCCTCGCCGCCTTCTCCGCGGCCTGCCTGCCCTATGCCGCCCTCGGCCTGCCGGTCTATGTGACCCTGCCGGAGTTCTACGCCAGCCATGTCGGCGTCGATCTGGCCGTGGTCGGTCTGGTGTTCCTGATCATCCGCATGGCCGACATCCTCGTCGATCCCGCCCTCGGCATGGTCATCGACCGCACCCACAGCCGCTTCGGCCGCTACCGGCTGTGGATGGGGATGGCGGCGCCGGTGCTCATGCTGGCGGTCGGCATGCTGTTCATGGCCCGGCCGGGCGCCGGGCCGGTCCATCTGACCGTCTGGCTGGTGGTGCTGTCGCTGGGCTTCTCCGTCAGCCTGCTGTCGCAGGTCAGCTGGGCCTCGGCCCTGTCGTCAGACTACAATCAGCGTTCGCGCATCTACGGCTGGTGGCAGACGGCCAACATCATCGGCGTTCTGGCCGTGCTGATGGTGCCGGTGCTGGTTCAGAACATGGGCTGGGGCGACTATGCCCGCGCGGTTCAGTGGCAGGGCTGGTTCATCATCGTCGCCCTGCCCGTCTCCTTGGCCGTCACCTTCACCTTCACGCCGGAACCGCCGCCAGGCCCGCCCGCCTCCGCCGAAAGCCGGTTCGCCTATCTGGCCCTGTTCAAACGGCCGGTGATCCAGCGCCTGCTGGGCGCGGACCTGGCGCTCGGCGTCGCGCGCGGGGTGGTCGGGGCCCTGTTCTTCTACTTCTTCGAGGCCGCCCGCGGGTTCGAGCGCGCCGAGACCTCCATCCTGCTGCTCGTCTATTTCGTCTTCGGGCTGTTCGGGGCCCCGGCGTGGAGCTGGCTGGCGGTGCGGCTGGGCAAGCACCGGGCGCTGATCTGGGCCTGCGTCTATTTCGCCGTCACCCTGATGTTCGCCGCCTTCCTGGCCCCGGTTCTGGTCGAGCCCGCCCGCGCCGCGCTCGAGGCCGCGACCGGTTCGCCCGCCCCCTATGCCGACCTGCTGATGGCCGGGATCATGGTCGCCCTTGTCGGACTGGCCTTCGCATCCGGTGATCTGTTGCTCAGGGCCATGATGGCCGACGTCAGCGATCAGGTGCGGCTGGACGACGGCGCCGACCGGACCGGCCTGCTGTTCTCGATCCTGACCGCCACATCCAAGCTGGGCTACGCTGTATCGGTCCTGACCTTCGCCGGCCTGCGCATGGCCGGCTTCGATCCGGGACTGGGCGGCGAGAATTCCGGTCAGGCCCTGATGTGGCTGCAGATCATGTTCGCCGGCCTGCCGGCCCTGTGCCTGTTGCTCGCCGCCGTCGCCCTGCACCGCTATCCGCTGGATCAGGCCCGCCACGCCGAGATCCGCGCCGCCCTTGAAGCGCGCGGGGCCGCGCCGCATCAGACCGGACCATGACCGACTCCCCTCCCTCCCCCGTCGACCGTCTCAACGCCATCATGGCGCGGCTGCGCGACCCGGTCGGCGGCTGCCCCTGGGACGTCGAACAGACCTTCCAGACCATCGCCCCCTATACGCTGGAGGAGGCCTATGAGGTCGCAGACGCCATCGAGCGCGGCGACTTCGACGAGCTCAAGTCCGAGCTGGGCGACCTGCTGTTCCAGGTCGTCTTCCACGCCCGCATGGCCGAGGAACAGGGTCTGTTCGCCTTCGACGACGTGGCTGAGGCCATCGCCGACAAGCTGGAGCGCCGCCACCCGCACGTCTTCGGCGACGAGGCCGCCAAGCCCGACGGCGCCACCCAGAAGGCCCGCTGGGAGGACATCAAGGCCGCCGAGCGCAAGGACAAGCAGCAGCACGGCGTGCTCGACGACGTCCCCGTCGGTCTCCCCGCCCTCGCCCGCGCCGCCAAGCTGACCAAACGCGCCGCCCGCGTCGGCTTCGACTGGCCGTCGACCGACGAGGTGTTCGACAAATTCGT
>JAAXIW010000010.1 GCA_012270135.1 Brevundimonas sp.
GCTTCCAGCAGATCCAGAAATACGAATGCGGCGCCAACCGCATCTCGGCCGCCCGGCTCTGGCAGCTGGCCGAGGCGCTGGAATCGCCGGTCAGCTATTTCTACGACGGGCTGGAAGAGGCCATCGAGCGTCGGGAGGCGGCCAACCAGGGCGGCGAGATGTTTTCCCGCAAGGAAAATCTCGACCTGATCCAGGCCTACTACCAGCTGGGCGAACGTCCGCGCCGCCGCCTGCTCGATCTGGCCAAGTCCCTGCACGCCGAGGGCGAGGCGGCCTGAGCCGCAATGACGCCGTGACATGAGGGCGGGGCGTGAGTATCCCGCCTGCATGACCGAGTACGAACTGTTCGCCGTTGAACTGGCCCGCGAGGCCGCGCGCGTGTCCCTGCCGTATTTCCGGGGAGCCTGCGAGCAGGACGACAAGGGTGGCGCCGCCGGCTTCGATCCGGTCACCCAGGCCGACCGCGAGGCCGAGGCGGCGATCCGGCGGCTGATCGCCGACCGCTATCCCGCCCACGGGGTCATCGGCGAAGAGTATGGCGAAGACCGGCCGGACGCCGAGCACGTCTGGGTGCTCGACCCGATCGACGGCACCCGCGCCTTCATCGCCGGCCTGCCGTTGTGGACCAATCTGGTTGCCCTGAGAACCGGCGGCCGCCCCGCCGTGGGCGTAATCGGCCAGCCCTATCTCGACGAGATATTCCTCGGCGGCCCGTCCGGGGCGAGGCTGTTGCGGGGGGAGGCGGAGACGCCTCTGGCGGTGCGGTCCTGCCCCCATCTGAATGAGGCGCTGATCGCCACCACCGACCCCGACCTGTTCAACGGCGCGGAACTGGGCGCCTGGACCCAGGTGCGCGCCGCCGCCCGCCTGGCCCGTCTGGGCTGCGACGCCTACGCCTACGCCATGCTCGCCGCCGGCCGGATCGATCTGGTGGCCGAAAGCGCGCTGAAGATCTGGGACTGGTCGGCGCTGGTCCCGGTCATCGAGGCGGCGGGCGGCCAGGTCACCAACTGGCGCGGCGAAGCTCCCGACGCCGGCGGGCAGATCCTGGCCGTGGGGGACGCGCGTCTGCGGGACCAGGCGCTGGTCGCCTTGCGCCGGGCCGCGATCTAGGCGGCTTCGGTCGGTTCGCGCTCCGCCGGAGGGCCGGGAATGGGCGACAGGTCCTCGATCGGCGAGACGTAGGACCCCATGGCGTCGAACTCATCCAGAAAAACGGCGCGAAGCTCGTCCGTCTCCATGATGACTTCGTGCCTGGCGCCGGGAATCTCGACGTAGCGGCCGCGTCCGAGGCGTCGGGCGGCCCATTTGTTGGTCTGTTTCCAGATACGGTCGTCCTCCGCCGCCTGCACGATGGCGACGGGAATACGCACCGACTTCAAGGCCTTGGGCTTCAGCGCCCGCTCACCGGCGTCCAGGGCCACCGCCAGCCACCCCCAGGTGGGGCCGCCGACCGCCAGATGGGGACAGGCGTACAGCTGCTGCCGCCACTGTTCGTAGCGGCTCTCGTCGGTGGTCAGGGCGTCCTTCCCGAAGGTGTGGTCGAAGGGATCGTCCGGATTGTCGAGCACATAGTCCCCGGCCTTGCCGTGGCGCAGGTTCCACTTCACCGCCAGCTTGACCGACCACATCGACCGTTTGCCGGTCTTGATCCGCAGCATGGGGCTGGTCAGCAGCGCGCCGGAGAATCGTTCGTCGCCGGCCTGCAGCGTCATCAGGTTGAACACGCCGCCCATCGAATGGCCGACCATGATCCACGGCTTGGGCGCCCGGGACTCGTAGGCGTCGAGCAGCCGGGCGTAGTCGTCGAGGAATTCCTCGACCGCCCGGGCGTGGCCCTTCAACCGGTCCGGCAACAGGCGGGCCGACAGGCCCTGACCGCGCCAGTCGTGAGCGAGGACGCACCAGCCCCGCGCCAGGAAATTGCCGATCACCTCGAAATATTTCTCGATCGGCTCGGTCCGCCCGGGACTGACGATCACCGTGCCGCGCGGCTTGCGCGCCGCGAGGGTCGAGGGCGTCCAGAAGGCGGCGCGGAGGCGCAGGCCGCCGGCTCCGCGAAACCATTCGCCGGAGCCGCCCGGCGGCGCGGAAGCGCCTGGAACCCCCATCAGGGGGGCGTTGGCGGCGTAGGCGGCGGCTCGGCTCACTCGGGTTTCCTGAATCTCAAGGTCATGCGGTCGCTTTCGCCGATCTCATCGTATTTCGTCCGGTCGAACGTCGGGTCCGGCGGCGATCCCCGAGGAGCCGTCAGCCCCATCGGCGGCAGGGTCTCGACTCCGAAGGGATGATCCTTGGTATCCCTTTCATTCGCGTTGATTTCCGAAGCGGCCACGAAGGCGAAGCCGGCCTCGGCCGCCAGCTGTTTGACGAACGCTTCCTGGACGTATCCGTTCGCCGCCGTCGGGTCCTGGTCCTTGTCGGGCCCCAGCCGGTGCTGCTCGATTCCGAGGATCCCGCCCGGCCGCAGGGCGGCGTAGGCGTCCGCGAAGGCCTTTTCGGCGATGCCGGCGGCCATCCAGGCGTGAATGTTGCGCATGAACAGGACCATGTCCGTCGTGCCGGCCGACGCGACCGGGCCGGACGTGGGACCGAATTCGGAAAGTTCGACCTCGCCATACAGGCGCCGGTCGTTGGTGAAACGCCTCTGGAAGGCGGCGGTGAGCTGGGTCTGGGCCGGGTCGGCGCCCGGCCCGGTCTGGAACCCCGCGGCGATGTAGCGGCCTCCGCCCTCGGCCAGGTAGGGAGCCAGGATTTCCGTCCACCAGCCGCTTCCGGGCCAGAATTCCAGCACCGCCATCCGCGGCTGCAGACCAAAGAAGCGCAGCGTCTCCATCGGATGACGCCAGACGTCCCGGACGCTG
The DNA here is from genome assembly GCA_012270135.1 of Brevundimonas sp. Lineage (GTDB taxonomy): Bacteria > Pseudomonadota > Alphaproteobacteria > Caulobacterales > Caulobacteraceae > Brevundimonas. The sequence goes on from JAAXIW010000010.1 coordinate 2,865, forward strand.
TCCTGCGCGCGCCACGGGCCTTCGACTGCCCATTCCAGCGACCCCTTGGGCGGACCATCCGGCTGGGGCGGCGGCTCGGCGGTCTTCTCGCGACTGCACCCGGCCAGGACAAGCAGGGCGGCCCCGCCGGAAAGCACGCTCCGGCGCGACGCAAGCGGTCGCCAAGCTTGTATTCTGTCAGCCATTCACGTCCCCCGCGAGGCTTCCGCGCCGTACGGTTCGTCCCCGTTGGACGAGGGCTTAACCCTGTTCCCAAAGCCGGTCAAAGCCGATCCGGAGACCGTGCGCATCAGGCCGGCTTGCGGAAACGCAAGGTCATCCGGTCGCTCTCGCCGATGGCGTCGAAAGCGGCGCGCTCGGCCTCCGTGAGCGGCGTCGGGCGGTCATTGGCGTTGCCGTCGCGCGGTGCGCTGACGCGGACCGGAGGCAGGGTCCAGACGCCATACGGATGGTCGCGGTCGTCGGCGGGGTTGGCGTTCAGTTCGCTGCGGGCGTCCAGTTCGAAGCCCGCGGCCAGGGCGGCCTGGATGATGTGGCTTTCCGGCATATAACCCGTCGGCGCGGTCTGGTCCGGATTGAGGCCGTCGACGCTGCGATGCTGTTCCACGGCCAGGATGCCGCCGGGCTTGAGAGCCTTGAAGAAGGCGGTCAGGTAGGGCTCGGTCCGGCCGGCGCGGTGCCAATTGTGGAAGGCGCGGGCGACCACGACCATGTCGGCCGTCCCGTCGGCGACGCCCATGCTTTCGAGGGGACGGTTGACCGGAACATAGGTCCCGCCGGTGGCTGCCGCATAGGGTTCCAGAATGTTTCGCCACCAGCCGGCCCGGCCGGGTTCGATTTCGACGATGGTCGAGCCTGGCGTCAGACCCCAGAAGGTCAGGGTCTCGAACGGGCGGCGATAGACGTCCCGCGCCGTATCCGCGGCGGGTCGGCTCGGCGACGCGACCGCGGCCTGAAGCGCAGCGTCTTCCTGCAGGACGGGCGGCGTCATGGCGGCGCGGCGGGCGGTCCGCTGGGCCGCGGACTCGTCGAGCGCCGGCATCGGTGGAAGGGTCTGGGCGACGGCCAGCGCCGGAAGGGCGAGCGCGGTGGTCAGGGCGAGGGCGAGAAGTCGCATCGGTCGTCTCCGGGAGGTGAAGGTGGACCCTGCGGACTTCGGGCGCGCCGGGCAAGTCATGAAGACCCACCGGCGACAGAATGAAGCGCCGACAACGCGGCCCCGCCCCTTGACGGCGCTCCTGGCCATCCCAAATCCATCACCGAGGACGCCGACATCGGGTCCTCCAGAGCCGACGGGGCCGGTTTCGGGCCGTCGGAGCTGATCTCCCACCGCCGTCCCGGGCCGAAAACGCAGGGGCGGCCAACCTTGCTGATCCTCAGGAGGATGACATGCGTACCTATGATTTCACCCCGCTCTACCGTTCCGCCGTCGGATTCGACCGTCTGGCCGGCCTGCTGGAAAGCGCCGCGCGCACCAGCCAGGAAAACGGATGGCCGCCCTACAACATCAAGACGACGGGCGAGAACGCCGACCGGATCGAGATCGCTGTCGCCGGCTTCAAGCCCGACGAGCTGAACATCGAGGTCAAGGAGAACCTGCTCACCGTCACCGGCCGCAAGACCGCGAACGACGACGCTGACGGGCGCAACTTCCTGCACCGCGGGCTCGCCGAGCGCGACTTCGAGCGCCGCTTCCAGCTGGCCGACTATGTGGTGGTCAAGACCGCCGACCTGGTCAACGGCCTGCTGTCGATCGATCTGGAACGCGAGCTTCCGGAAGCCTTGAAGCCGCGCCGCATCGAGATCGGCGGCGGCTCCAAGCTGATCGAAGGCAAGAAGGGCAAGGCGGCGGCCTGATCCGCCGCTCCGCTTACGGAGCCAGGAAGGGGCGGCGTTCGCGTCGCCCCTTTTTCGCGTCAGGCGGCGTGGTCGACGTCCAGTCCGCGGGCGCCCGTGGTGATCGTTCCGGTCAGGTCGGCCTGGCGCAGGCAGGCCCCGCGCAGGGTGGCCCGGCTCAGGTCGGCGTCGGTCAGGTTGGCGCGCTTCAGGTCGGCGCCCGACAAATCCGCGCCCTTCAGGCAGGCGCCGGTCAGGTCGGCCGGCAACAGACGGTCGGCGGCGATCATCAATGGACCGAGCTGGGCCTCGCGCAGGTCGGCGCCGTTCAGCCGGGCCCGCGCCAGCCGGGCCCCGCGCAGGTCGGCGCCCTTCAGGTTGACGGAGCGCAGATCGGCGCCCTCGAGGTGCGCGCCCTGAAGCTGCACGCCCTCCATGTCGAGACCGTAGAAGACCGCGCCCTTGGCCGAGAGGGCGGTCAGATTGTAGCCGGTGATCGAACGCAGGGCGCGCAGGTCGACCCCGTCGAACACTGAGGGTTGACCGGCTGCGCCGCCGGTTTCGCACCAGCGGGCGTGTTCGGACAGCATGTCAGCGGCCGGCATGTTGTCGACAGGATCGCCGACGCAGCGGTCGTCGGTCAGGACCCCGGCCATGTTGGCGCCGTCGGTTCGCCACATGGCCATCTTGGCCCCGACCAGCACGGCGTCGCGCAGATCGGCCCCGGACAGATCGGCGCCGGACAGGTCGGCCCCGGCCATGTCGGCGCCCCGGAAACTGGCCTGTTTCAGATTGGCCCGGACCAGCTTGCAGTCCTTCATGATGGCGTCGGAGAAGGCGGCGGCGACGGCGACGATACCGGTCAGCTTCGACCGCTCCAGATTGGCGCCGGCGAGGCAGGCGCCGCTGGCCAGGGTGTCGTTCCGCGCCTTGGCCTCGACGACCCGGAAGCCGAGCTTGGAGTCGGCGGCGGCGATGGTGCCTTCGCGCAGGTCGGCCTCGAACAGGTCGGCCCCGGTCAGGTTGGCGCCGCGCAGGCAGGCGCCGCGCAGGTCGGCCCGCCGCATGCTGGCGTCGACGAGGATCACATCCTGCATGTCCGCGCCGAAGAAGGTGGCGTTGTCCAGCCGGGTCCCGCTCAGGTCTGTCCCGATCAGACAGGCGGCGGCGAAGTCGGCGTCGGCGAGGTTGCGGCCGGCCAGCGACAGGCCCGAAAGGTCGAGCCAGGCGAAAACGGCGCGGGCGCCGCCGGGCTTGGCCTGCCACAGGCGGTCGTGCCGGGCGCAGATCGCGTCCAGCTCCTGCTGGTCGATGCGCCTTCTGGCGGCATTGGGGGAGGCGGTGCCCGACATGGTCCCGCTATGGCACAACAGCGCTTAAGGAATGCTGAAACGTTTACCCTGTTGGGGCAGGCCCTCAGGCGGTCAGCAGACCCTGCTCCGACAGGGCGTCGGCCAGTTCGCCGGGGCTGACCCAGACCCGGGTGTAGCCGGCCTCGCCGAGGCGCTTCAGCTCGGTGGTCAGATCGGCCTTGGGAGAGGCGGCGAAACGGGCGTCGAAGCCCTCTCCGGTCTCGCTGATCCGTACCATCGGGCGGCCGGTCTCGACGCGGTGGAGGTAGCCCTCGTAGAGCACCGCCGCGTCTTGGGCGAGCAGACCCGTCTCGACCTGCAGTCCGGCCTTCCTCAGCCGTTCGACGCCCCGGCCGGAGGCGAAGGGCGATGGGTCGACGGCGGCGACCACCACACGGGCGACGCCGGCCTCCATCAGGAAGTTGGAGCAGGAGGTGCGGCCCGAGGAGCGCGCCCCGCACGGCTCCATGGTGACATAGGCGGTGGCGCCCTTCGCCCTGTCGCCGGCGGCGGGCACGGCCTGTTCCTCGGCGTGGGGGCGGCCGCCGGGCGCTGTGGCGGCCTCTGACGCCACCTCGCCATCCCGGACGATGACGCAGGCGACGGCGGGGTTGGGCCAGGTCTGGCCCATGCGCGCCTTGGCCAGGGCGATGGCCCGACCCATGAAGCGGATATCGTCGGAGGCCTGCTTCGCGTCGGTCATGGCTCAGGCTCCGGGAATGGGCGGCAGGTCCGCCGCGCGGGTCGTGTCCAGATAGCGGGCGGCGGTCGGCTTCAGGTCCGCGTCCAGATCGATGTCGAGCGGATTGCCGGTGGGAATCTCGACCCCGACGATGGCGTCGTCGGGCACATCGAACAGGTGTTTGACGATGGCCCGCAGCGAGTTGCCGTGAGCGGCGATCAATACGTCCTCGCCGGCCTTCAGGCGCGGTGCGATGGCTTCGTTCCAGTAGGGCAGGACGCGGTCCAGGGTGGTCTTGAGGCTTTCCGTGTCCGGGATGGTCTGGCCGGCGTAGCGGGGGTCGGAGGCGAAGTCGAACTCGCCGCCGGGGGCCAGCGGCGGGGGCGGCACATCGTAGCTGCGGCGCCAGATCCTGACCTGGTCCTCGCCGTGTTTCGCGGCGGTTTCGGCCTTGTCGAGCCCGGTGAGGCCGCCGTAATGGCGCTCGTTCAGGCGCCAGTCCTCGACCACCGGCACGTCCTTCAGACCGGCGGAATCGAGGGCGAGGGCGCCGGTGCGTCTGGCCCTCTTGAGGACGGAGACGAACATCACGTCCGGGGTGAAGCCGGCCGCGGCGATCAGCTCGCCGCCGCGCCGCGCCTGGGCCTCGCCCTCGGCGGTCAGGTCGACATCGACCCAGCCGGTGAAGCGGGTCTCGAGGTTCCACTGTCGCTGGGCGAGCCGCAGCAGGAACAGGCGGGGCATTCAGGTCTCCGATGACGTCGGCTCGGGGTAGGCCCGGGGTCTGGAAGGGTCAAGCTTTGGGCCGCGCGTCGGGTTCCCGGGACCGATCCCCCGGCTGACGCGTTGTTGCGGCGCGGCGGGACCGGGGGCTAGAAGCGTGGCTGTGGCCGGGACCCGTCCGCATCGACCAGCCGTACGCCGAGGATCCATGCTGAAACCCCGTTCCGATCTCCGCCCCAACACCGCCGAGTACGAGACCACGCCACTGGTGAAGCCGACGGGGTTCCGTGAGTACGACGCGCGCTGGATCCTCGAGAAGGAGATCAACCTGCTGGGCATCCAGGCGCTGGGCCTCGGCCTGGCGACCTATGTCCACGAGATCGGCCAGCGGCCGCGCATCGTCGTAGGCCACGACTACCGGTCCTATTCGCTGAGCGTGAAACAGGCCCTGATCGTCGGGCTGCTGGAAGGCGGGATGGAGGTGGTCGACATCGGCCTGGCCCTGTCGCCGATGGCCTATTTCGCCCAGTTCGAACTGGACTGTCCCTGCGTGGCCATGGTCACCGCCAGTCACAACGAGAACGGCTGGACCGGGGTCAAGATGGGGGCGAAGGCGCCGCTGACCTTCGGGCCCGACGAGATCGGCCGTCTGAAGGACATCGTGCTGAACGGCGAGGGCGTCAGCCGCGACGGCGGCCGACTGGTCAGGGTCGAGGATTTCCGCGAGCGCTACATCGCCGACATCGTCTCCAAGACGAAACTGACGCGGCCGATCAAGGTGGTGGCGGCGTGCGGCAACGGCACGGCGGGGGCTTTCGCGCCCGAGGCCCTGCGCCGCATGGGGGCCGAGGTGATCGAGATGGATGTCGAGCTCGACTACACCTTCCCCAAATACAATCCGAACCCCGAGGACCACGCCATGCTGATGCAGATGGCGCAGAAGGTGCGGGAGACGGGGGCCGATGTGGCGCTGGGGTTCGACGGCGACGGCGACCGCTGCGGCGTGGTCGACGATACCGGCGAGGAGATCTTCGCCGACAAGATCGGCCTGATGCTGGCCCGCGACCTGTCGAAGCTGCACCCGAACGCGACCTTCGTCGTCGATGTGAAATCGACCGGCCTGTACAAGACCGACGAAGTGCTGAAGGCCAACGGGGCCGAGACCGTCTACTGGAAGACCGGTCACAGCTACATCAAGCGCAAGACCGCCGAGCTGGGCGCGCTGGCGGGGTTCGAGAAGTCGGGCCACTTCTTCTTCAACGCCCCGCTGGGCCATGGCTATGACGACGGCATCGTCGCGGCCGGGGCGATCCTCGCCATGCTGGACCGCAATCCGGGCAAGACGCTGAGCGAGCTGAAGGCGGCGTTGCCGGACGCCTGGACCAGCCTGACCATGTCGCCCCACTGCGACGACGAGCTCAAATACGAGGTGCTGGAGCGGATCGTCGCCGAATATCAGGCCCTGGCCGACAGCGGGGGCGAAATCCTCGGCCGCAGGATCGTCGAGGCGATCACCGTCAACGGGGTGCGGGTGCATCTGGACGACGGCAGCTGGGTGCTGGTGCGGGCCTCGTCCAACAAGCCGGAGCTGGTCGTGGTGGTCGAGAGCATGCGCTCGGAAGACGACATGCGCGCCCTGTTCCGCGACGAGGTGAAGCCGCGGCTGGCGAAATACGGTGAGATCGGCGCCTACAACCAGGAGATCTGAGGCCGGATGGCGGACCGGCTGGCGATCCTGAAGGCCTGGGCCCGCCGGCTGAAGACCGAACTGCTGGCCCTGTGGATCGGCGCCCGCGACCGGCGCACCCCGCTGGCCGCCAGGGCGGTCGCGGCGGCGGTCGCCGCCTATGCGTTCAGCCCGATCGATCTGATCCCGGATTTCGTGCCGGTGCTCGGTTATCTGGATGACCTGCTCATCGTGCCGCTGGGAGTCTGGCTGGCGGTGCGCCTGATTCCGCCCGCCCTGATGGCCGAATTCCGCAGGCGCGCGGAGACCGGGCGGCGGCCCTCCGGGCGAGCCGGGGCGGTCGCGATTGTCGCCATCTGGGTCGTTTCGGCGGCCCTTGTCGGTTGGATGGTCTGGAAGGCGCTCGCCTGACCCGTCACACCACCGCCAGCAGGCCGATCAGGCCCAGCGCCAGCCCGATGAGGGCCAGCAGCGAAAGGGTGACGACGGCGGCGATGCGGGGCCCGGAACGCGCGACGGCGCGGGCGTCGGTGCTGAGGCCGAGGGCGGCCATGGCCAGCACGGTCAGGGCGGTCGTCAGCCAGCCGAGGACGGGCAGGGCGGCGGCCGGGATCAGGTCCAGCGACCGCGCGCCCATCATCAGCAGAAAGCCGACGATGAACCACGGCAGCAGATGGCTCAGCGGAACCCGACGGGGCGCAGCATCCGCTTCCGCGTCCCCCCGGCCGCGCAGGGCGACGATGATCGCCAGGGCGAGGCAGACCGGGCCGAGCATCAGGACGCGAACCAGCTTGATCAGCGTCCCGGCCTGAGCCGCCACGGCGCCGACGGGCAGGGTGGCGGCCAGCACCTGCGGCACGGCGTAGACGGTCAGGCCGGCCAGCACGCCATACTGGACGCCGCTCATCTGCAGCAGGGCGCCGAGCAGCGGCAGGGTCAGGACCACGACCACGCCGAGCACGGCGGTGAAGGCGATGGCCGCCGAGACGTCCCGGGCGTCGGCGTCGATGACCGGGGCTACGGCGGCGATGGCCGAGTTGCCGCAGATGGCGTTGCCGCAGGCGATCAGCACCGCCATCCGCCGGGGCAGGCGCAGCAGCCGGCCGAGGCCGTAGCTGACGACGATCGCGAGCGCGACCACAAGCGCCGTGCCGACCAGAAGACCGGGGCCGATGGCCAGCACCGTGGCGGCGCTGACCGAGGCGCCGAGCAGGACGACGGCGATCTCCAGCACGGTGCGGGCGCTGAACTCGACGCCGGGGCGCAGGGCGGCGGGCGGCGTCCACACCGAGCGGACGGCGGCCCCGATCAGGATGGCGAGCACGATGGCGTCGATCCAGCCGCGCCCGAACAGCCGCAGCTCAAGCGCCTGGACGGCCACCGCGGCCACGGCCACGGCGGCGCAGGCGAGCAGGCCGGGAATCAGGGACCGAACGGAGGCGCGGCGCGCGGGAATCATCAGGAGAGACTGCGCCGGGGAGCGCGCGCTTGCCATGCCTGATTGCAGGGGGCGGATCAGGCTGGCGTCTAGCGGTAGGCCCCTTCACGGAGATTGATGCCGTACTCCACGCTGGCCTTCAGCGCCGACAGCATCTGCGACCAGCCCATGCAGTTGCCGTAGGACGCCTTCAGGCCGGTCGGCGTTTCGCGCCAGCCTTCCTCAGCGATGCGGACAAGCGTGCGGGCGCCGTCGTCCAAGGGCTGGAAGCTCATGGTGACGGTCGTCATATAGCCCGCGTTCACGACGGGTTCGTCGCCCTCCGGCGCGCCCTCGCTGGCCTCCCAGCGCAGCACGATCCGCTCGTCCTGGACCACCTCGACGACCTCGACCGGAAAGGCCTCGGGAAACTCCGCGAACGACCACTGGACCGTCGCACCCGTCTCCAGCCGGCCGACGGCGCCGCCGGTGGTGAAATAGGCGGACAGTTTCGCCGGGTCGGCGACGGCTTCGAACACCTCATGCACCGGCTTGCCGATGCGGGTCGAAACCTCGAATTTCAGCTCCATTGGACCTCTCCACGGTTGCCGGCGAGGGTTATATGTTATAGAAACATAACATGTCAAACAGCGACGATCTCGACAGTGTTTTCAAGGCCTTGGCCAATCCGGTCCGCCGGCGGCTGTTGGATGCGATGAAGGACGGGCCGCGCACCACCGGTCAGTTGTGCGAGGTGGAAGACGCGCTGGACCGCTGCACGGTGATGCAGCACCTGAAGACGCTGGAGGCGGCCGGGCTGATCATCGCCCGTCGCGAGGGACGCGAGCGCTGGAACCACCTCAACGCCATGCCGATCAAGGCCGTTCACGACCGCTGGATCGCGCCCTACGCCCGCGGCGCGGTGGCCATGCTGGCGGACCTGCAGGATCGGTTGGAGGTTTAGCCCGCCGCCTTCACCGCCGCCGCCACGTCGGCGACGACGGACTTGACCAGGCCGGCGTCGTCGCCTTCGGCCATGACGCGGATCAGCTTCTCGGTGCCGGAGGGGCGGACCAGCAGGCGGCCCTGACCGGCGAGGCGAGCCTCGGCGTCGGCGATGGCGGCCTTGACCGACGCGGCCTCAAGCGGTTTGCCGGCCTTGTAGCGGACGTTCTCCAGCTTCTGCGGCACCTTGTCGAACTGCTTCGCCAGCTCGCTCATCGGGCGGCCGCTCTCGACGAGGACGGCGAGCACCTGCAGGGCCGACATAAGTCCGTCGCCGGTGGTGGCGTAGTCGTGCAGGATGATGTGGCCCGACTGTTCGCCGCCGAGGTTGAATCCGCCCTCGCGCATCCGCTCCATGACGTAGCGGTCGCCGACCTTGGTGCGCTCCAGGGTCAGGCCTTCGGCCTGCAGCCGGCGTTCCAACCCGAGATTGGACATGACGGTGGCGACGAGGCCGCCGCCCCTCAGGTGGCCGCGCCTGGCCCAGTCGAGCGCCACCAGGGCCATGATCTGGTCGCCGTCGACGACCTGGCCCTTCTCGTCGCAGATGATGACCCGGTCGGCGTCGCCGTCCAGCGCGATGCCGATGTCGGCGCGATAGGTGCGCACGGCCTCGGCCAGGGTCTCGGGATGGGTCGAGCCGCATTCGGCGTTGATGTTCAGGCCGTTGGGTTCGACGCCCACGGCGCAGACCTCGGCGCCCAGTTCATAGAGGGCGGTCGGGGCGACCTTGTAGCCGGCGCCGTTGGCGCAATCGACGGCGATGCGCAGCCCCTGCAGGCTCAGTCCCTTGGGGAAGCTGGCCTTGGCCACCTCGACGTAGCGGGCCTGGCTGTCGTCGATGCGCTTGACCCGGCCCAGGGCGTCGGTCTGCGCCAGGTCGGCGTCGAGCGCCTGATCCATCATCGACTCGATCTTCAGCTCGA
>JAAXIW010000065.1:0-8317 GCA_012270135.1 Brevundimonas sp.
CGCATCGCCCGCAACACCCAGCTGCTGCTGCAGATGGAGACCGGCCTGACCCGGGTCATCGACCCGTGGGGCGGAAGCTTCTACGTCGAGCGCCTGACCCACGAACTGGCCGAAAAGGCCCGCGCCCACATGGCCGAGGTCGAGGCCCTGGGCGGCATGGCGAAAGCCATCGAGGCCGGCGTGCCCAAGCTGCGTATCGAGGAATCGGCGGCGAAGACCCAGGCCCGCATCGACACCGGCCAACAGACCGTCGTGGGGGTGAACAAATATCTCGCCGACCACGTCGACGATATTCCCGTCCTGAAGGTCGACAACGCCGCCGTGCTGGCGTCCCAGCTCGACAAGCTGAAGCGGCTCCGCGCCGAACGCGACGAGGCGAAGACCCGGGCGGCGCTCGACGCCCTGACGGCGGGAGCGAAGGGCGACGCCAACCTGCTGCAGCTGTCGGTCGAGGCGGCGCGGGCCTACGCCACCGTCGGCGAAATGTCGGACGCGCTCGAGGCTGCCTTCGGGCGCCATGTGGCTTCGGTGAAGACCGTCTCGGGCGTCTATGCGAAGGAGGCCGGCACCGATCCAAGGATCAGTCGCGCCCGCAGCATGGTCGCCGCCTTCGTCGAGAACGACGGCGGCCCGCCGCGCGTCCTGATCGCCAAGCTGGGCCAGGACGGCCACGACCGGGGTCAGAAGGTCGTCGCCACCGCCTACGGAGACCTCGGTTTCGAGGCGACGGCCGGGTCCCTGTTCCAGACTCCGGCCGAGGCGGCGAAGGAGGCGGTCGAGCGCGGCGTCCACGCCGTCGGCGCCTCTTCGTTGGCCGCCGGCCACCTGACCCTCGTGCCGGAGCTGAAGGCCGAGCTGGAGAAGCTGGGCCGGCCCGACATCATGATCGTGGTCGGCGGGGTGATCCCGCCGTCCGACGTCCAGACCCTGATCGACATGGGCGCGGCGGCGGTCTACCCGCCCGGTTCGGTCATCGCCGACACGGCCATCGACCTGATCGACAAGCTCAACCAGCGCCTCGGCTACGCCCAGAAGGCCTGAGCCTCAGGGGCGCTGGGCGTCGGGCAGGGCGGAGATCTCGGCCTCGGTCAGTACGCGGCTGACGCGGGCGCGGCAGGTGCGGGGCGGGGCCGACGAGGCGGGCAGGGTGATCCGCGCCCAGTCGCCGGTGCAGATCCGTCCTCCGGCCAGTCCGCCGACGTCCGGGGTGATCGCCAGCCGGTGGGTGAAGTCCAGATCGGTGCAGCCGCCCGAGTTGTTGAGCTCGAACACCTGGTCGCGCATGGCCCGGATGTAGAGCTGGCCGACGCCCCCCGCGCGGAAATTCCGCACCTGGTCGCCATAGAAGCACTGGCGCTCGGGACCGGCGGCGCGGTCCCCCGGCATCCCCATGTCATTGGTCGGCGCGCAGGACGCCGCCAGCGCGGCCGCTGCGGCGATGGCTGGATATGAAAGCAGACGGGTCATGTTCAATCTCCGGATCCGTGGGATGGCAGCCCCTGGCTCAGGTTGAACCGTCCATCGCCGCCGAAGGTTGCGCAAGGGCGCCGGCGATCACGAACCGCTTCGGCTCGATCCGCGCCGCCAGCGACGCTGGGAGCGGCGAGGGCGCGCCGGCCGCCAGCGCCGCGACATGCTCGGCCAGCAGGGGCGCGACGCAGAAGCCGCGCGAGCCCAGCCCGGTCAGGACGAACAGGCCGGGCGCCAGGTCTCCGGCCAGCGGCAGTCGGTCCGGCGTTGTGGCCCGGATGGCCGCGCGATTTCGGACGGTTCCGGCCGCCGCCACGCGGGCGGCCAGAGCCGGCAGCCGGGTCTCAAGAGCCTGCAGATTGCGCGCGCTGGCGGCGGCGCTGGTTTCGACCGCGGCCTCGCCTCGTTCGTGGGTGGCTCCGAACAGCAGGCCGTCCGGGGTCGGCGAAGCGTAACCGCCCCAGGCCGTCGGGGCGGTGGAGACGCCCGCGACCCAGTCCGCCTGGCCCCGGACCGGCGCCAGCGGCAGGTCCGGACGCAAGGCCGCCGCGCCCCAGCCGGCGGCGACGACGACGACATCCGCCTCGAGGATGACGTCGCCCCCCGCATCGACCAGCCGCCAACGTCCCGCCGCCGGTTCGATCCGGTCGACGCTCGCCGTGATGCGGTCGGCTCCGGCGAGCCAGGTCCCGAGCACCGGAGCCGGATTCAGCGCCAGGGCGTCCCTCATGAACAGTCCGCCGGTATCGACCGGTTCATTCAGCCGCGCGGCGCTGGCCGGGGCGTCCAGTTGCGTCATCGCTCCCGCCGGCCACAGATCCTGCGCCGCGACCTTGCCGAACCGCGCGGCGTCCCGCGGCGCCTGTTCCAGCTGCAAGACGCCCCCGGCGAGGATCGCGTCCGGGACGGAGGCATAGAGGGCGCGGGCGCGGGCGAGGGCCTGGGCGTGCAGGGCTGCGATGCCCCGATCGCCGGCGTCCAGCCGGGGTGTGACGAGGGCGGACGGGAAGCCCGAGCCGCCGGCGCCCGGCCCTGTCTCCTCGATCACCGTGCAAGTCAGGCCCAGTGCCGTGAAGGCCCGGACGAGGGCGGCCCCCGCGATGCCGCCGCCGACGATGGCGACGGTGGGGGCCCGCGTCGGGTCGGGCGCCCCGGGGTGACGCGCTTCCAGCCGTTCCCGCTTGCGGCCGTGGCCGGGGCGTTTGTCGACGGTGAAGCCGCGCTCTGACAGCCCCCGCCTGACGGCTCCCGCGACCGTGAAGGTGGCGACCCGGGCGCCGGGGGCCGAGCGCGCCGCGACGCCGTCCAGCACCGCGTCGGACCACATCCCGGGATTGGTCGCCGGCGCGAAGCCGTCGAGAAACCAGGCGTCGGCGCGGCCGGACCACTGGGTCAGGGCTTCCGCGGCGTCGCCGACGGCCAGATCGAGCGTGGCGTCGAAGCCGGGAAGGTCCAGACGGTGAAAGCCGGGGGTCGGCGCCGGCCAGGCCTGGAGCAGCGCGCGGGCGGCGTCGGCCAGTTCCGGCCAGGTCCCCAAGGCCCGGGCGGCCTCGTCGCGACCGAGCGGAAAGCCTTCCACCGAGAAGATGTGCAGCCTGCTGTTCGGCGGACGCTCGCGCCGCCACAGATCCAGCAGGGCCGCGATGTTCAGCCCGGTGCCGAAGCCGAGCTCGGCGACCGTGAAGCGCGTCCGTCCGCGCCAGGCCTCCGGGAGACCGCAACCGGCGAGGAAGACCGCCCGGCTCTCCGCCAGACCGTCTTCCCGCGAGAAATAGATGTCGTCGAACCGGCCGGATCGGGGGGCGCCGTCCTCGGTCCAGACCAGTCGGGGCGAGCGGTCGTCGGTCATCGTTCAGGCCTTGCCCTGAATGAGGGCCAACGAAAAGGGGCCGCCCCTCAGGACGGCCCCGGTCGTCAGTTCACAGCCGGCTTACTGACCCTCGACCGGCGTGGCGGGCGCCGGCTCGGCGGCCTGGGCGGCTGTGGAGGCCTCGGCGGCCTCGGCGGCCGCCTTGGCGTCGGCGGCGGTCTGTTCAAGGGTCTGGTCGACCTCGGCCGGATCGGCCACGCCGGAGGCCTCGGCGGCTTCAGACGCGGCGTCGGGAGCCTTTTCCTCGGCGTTGTTGTTGCAGGCGGCGAGCGCCAGTGCGGCGGCCGAGGCGGCGATCAGGGTGACGATGCGCATGGGGATTTCCTTCGTTCGAGCGGACGACTGTGTCCCGGAACCCGGGATACCGACGGCGGCGCCGGACCCGCAAGTGAATTTGCCGCAAGCTTGCCCGATCGGGCGCCGCGCAACGAAAAAGGGCCGCCCGCGAGGGCGACCCTTTCCGAACGAACCCGGAGGTCCGTCAATCCGTCACGCTTAGTGAGCGGCTTCCGTGGCCGGAGCTTCGGTCGTGGCGGCCGGAGCGGCAGTGTCGGCAGCCGGGGTCTCGGCGGTCATGGCGCCTTCAGCCGGAGCGGCTTCCGGAGCGGCGACTTCTTCAACGGCCGGGGTTTCGGCGGCCGGGGTTTCTTCGGCGGCGGGCTGGCAGGCGGCCAGAGCCAGGGCGGCGGCCGAAGCGGCGATCAGAGCAACGATGCGCATGTGATTTCTTCCTTCAGAAGGGTCATACGAGGTCATGAATCCTCGCAGTCCCGAGATAACGACTTCGTGAGCGGATACGCAAGCGAAATTCTCACGAGTTCGTGAACTGTCGTCATCGGAAGGGAGCGAAGGGGGCCGGCGCGGTCCCCCTCTCCATGCGCGGAAGGCGTTCCGCCCTACATCGGCGGCGGCGAGGTGGTCGCCGGCGAGGTCGAGCCGTTCGGTTCCGGCGGCAGGGTCGGCGGCGTCTGTCCCGGCGGGGTCGAGCCGTCCGGATTGGCGGGCATGGTCGAATCGGGGGTCGTGGTCATGGTTCCGTCGGGCGCCATGGCCCCGTCGGCGGCGGGCGCCATGGTCGATGTTTCAGCGCCGGTGGCGGCCGCGTCATCCGCCGTTTCGTCCTCCGCGGGCGTGCAGGCGGCCAGGGCGAGCGCGCCGAGGGCGGCTGCGGTGAGGGTCAGGAGTTTCATCGGTGGTCCTCCGAGCGATCGCCCGGGCGGAAGAGCCGCCCGCTCCCACGATCGGTCCCGGGTCAACCGGCCAGACCCGGTCCTGTTCCCGAAGCCGTGATGGGCGGTGAGACGGCGTGATGGAGGCGTGAGGCCGGCGTCAGGCGTCGGCCGGCGCGCCCTGCAGCGACTCTTCCATCTCGAGGAACGACGGCTGGGCCGACGACGGGATGTCGCCGCGTCCGATCTCGACCGAAATCTGCGCCGCATTGCCGTGCAGGTGGGCGACGAGGACCGACTGGATGATCTTGTAGAAGGCTCCGTCGCCGTCGATGATTTCCTTCAGCCGGGCCGACATCGGACCCACCAGCCCATAGGCCAGGAAGACGCCGAGGAAGGTGCCGACCAGGGCGCCGCCGATCATGCCGCCGAGGATTTCCGGCGGTTCGGTGATCGAGCCCATGGTCTTGATCACCCCCAGCACGGCGGCGACGATGCCCAGCGCGGGCAGGCCGTCGGCCATGGTCTGAAGCGCATGGGCCCCGGCCAGGCCTTCGTGGTGGTGCTTCTCCAGCTGCTTTTCCATGGCGTCCTCGATCTGATGCGGATCCTCGAGGTTCATGGTCATCATCCGCAGGGTGTCGCAGATGAAGTCGGTGGCGAAATGGTCCTTCAGCACCTTGGGGTATTTCTGGAAGATGGCGCTCTCGGCCGGCTTCTCGATGTGGCTCTCGAGGGCGATGACCCCCTTGGACTTCATCGTCTTGGTCAGCTGGAACAGCAGGGAGAGCAGGTCCTTGTAGTCCTGCTTCTTCCATTTCTGGCCGGCGAACACCTTGGCGAAGCCGCCCATGGTGGCCTTGATGGTGGTGACGCTGTTGCCGATCAGGAAGGCCGCCACGGCCGCGCCGAGGATGGCCATCAATTCGTAGGGCAGGGAGTGGAGGATGACCCCCATCTTGCCGCCCGCCAGAATGTAGCTGCCGAACACCATGGCGAACAGCAGGACGATGCCGATGATCTGGAACATGAAGGGCCGGGAATCCTGACGCGAGAGGCGTCAACCATCGCCGTTAATCATTAAGGGGCGGTTGCGACCGGCGGTTACAGTCGCGTCTCGCCGTCCAGGATCGCCTGCAGCGCCGCCTCGCTCAATTTCGTGTAGCCGCTGCGCCCGCCGCGGACATAGACCGGCCCGTCGATCTTGGCGGGATCGAACCCGTCGGCGACCAGGTCGATCTTGCGATACTTGAAGGTGCCGGTGGTGTCCGCCGCCTTGATGATCCGCACGAAGACCGGCTGGGCGTAGGTGGGCAGTTCCTGTTCGACCCAGTCCGCGAAGGCGCGGGCCCCGAATTTGCCGTCGATCACCAGGGCGACCATGCCGGCCTTGCCGTCGTGCCCCGGGACCGGGACCCCGTAGGCGATGACTTCCTTGACGCCCGGCCCGTCCGCCAGACGCTGCTCGACCTCGGCGGTTGAGACGTTCTCACCCTTCCAGCGGAAGGTGTCGCCGATCCGGTCGATGAAATAGGCATAGCCCTCGCTGTCCTGCTTCATCAGGTCTCCGGTGCGGAACCAGCGGTCGCCGCGCACGAAGACATCACGCAGGATCTTCTTCTCCGAGGCGGCCTTGTCGGCATAGCCCGAGAAGGCGTGGCGGGTGTCGTCGCCGATACGGCCGATGGCTTCGCCGACCTCGCCCGCCTTGGCCAGCTGGCACAGGCCGTCCGGTCCGCGCACCGGCTCCTCGGTGTCGATGTCGAAGCGCACCAGGCGGAAATTGATCTGCTTTTTCAGGAAGCCCGGCGCGCGCCCGATCGCTCCCGGCTTGCCGTCGAAATTGAACAGGGAAACGTTGCCCTCGGTCGAGCCGTAGAACTCGAGGATATCCGGCACTGCGAATCGTTTCTGGAAGTCGGTCCAGACGTCCGGCCGCAGCCCGTTGCCGAAGGCCAGGCGCAGTTTGTGGGCGCGTTCGTCGGGGTTCTCGGGGCAGTTGACCAGGTAACGGCACAGCTCGCCGATGTAGACAAACAGGGTGGCGCCGGAGGCCTTCACATCCGGCCAGAAGCTGGAGGCCGAGAAGCGTTTGCGGAGCACCAGACGACCGCCGTTCAGCAGGGCCGGACCGATGCCGACGAGGCCGCCGGTCGAGTGGTAAAGCGGCAGGACGTTGAAGGTGACGTCCTTGTCGGTTGCGGCCGTGGCGCCGGCGAAGGCGCGCATATAGGTCCGTGCCCGGGCGTGGGTGACCTTGGCCGCCTTCGGCAGGCCGGTGGTGCCCGAGGTGTAGATGTACAGGGCGGTGTCGCGGTTGGTCAGGCCCGAGCGCACCGATCGGGCCGGTCGGACCGAGGAGCCTCCACGCACGGGCTTGTCGAGGCCGCGGCGCTCGTCCGCCTCGTCGGCGTCGGCGAGGCCCAGGACCCAGAGCATCAGGTTGCGGCCGGTATGGGGGCGCGCCTCCTCGACCCGGCGCCAGCAGTCCGCATCGGTCACGACCTGCGAAGCGTTGGAGATCGACAGGCAGTGGGCCAGGGCGTGACCCGTCAGGTTGGTGTTGATCAGGGCGGTGGCGACCCCGATCTTGGAGAAACCCATCCAGGCCGCGATGTATTCGGCCCGGTTCAGCATCACCAGGGCGATGGTGTCGCCGCGTTTCAGCCGCCGGCTCTGGGCCCAGTGGCCGAACCGGTTGGCCATCGCGTCGAGCTCGCGAAACGTCAGCGTCAGCCGGTCGTCCTGGATGGCGACATGGTCGGGAAACCTGTCGACGGCCTCTTCCCAGTCGTCACAGACGAGGTCGGCGCCGTCGAGATCGATCGGCTTGATGCGCTTGAGCAGACGGCGCAGCCCCTTCGCGAACCGCATGTCGCGCCGGATGTTCGCCACCAGCCCCATCGTTCCGTCCACTCCGTCGAATGACAGCCATCTACCCGAAGGTGATGAACAAGCCGCTTCTCCGGGTCAACCGGCAGGGGAATCCCGGGAGCCTTTACGGGCCGCTGAACAGCGGATTGACCGGGCAGCGTGGCGCCGAAGCGCCGGTTACGCAGGGGAAGGTTCTCGCAAGGGCGCTTCAAGTATAGGAATGCCACAAAACTGCGCCCTAACAGGCGAAACTGTGTTCGCAACAGTGTTTCTTCGCGGCATATCGCTATTAGCGGAACCGTGATCTCGGGAAGCGGTTCTCACTCCACCGAATTGGAGGACTGAACATGAGCATTACCTATCCCCATGACCGAACTATTCCGAGTGACGGTTTGACGGCCGCGCCGCGTGAAGAGCCCTTCGTCCCCGTCTACGCCCGCACGCGTTCGGCCACCGGCCGCAAGGGCGGTGTGAAATCCTGGATGATCCTCGCCCCGATCGGGGTGTTGGTCCTCGGCGCCGCGGCGGTCGTTCTGGTGACGGCCCAGGGCGAGCATGTCGCGCCCGTTCCGCTGGTCGAGCCTGCGGCGACCGGCCCGGTTCTGCCGACCCAGCCCCGGGTCGACTAGATCACGCCGGTCGAGACGCCGGCCCCGACCATCGAGCCCGCGCCCGTCGTCCGCGCGGCGCCGGCTCCGGCTCCCACGCGCCGGGCCGCCCCGGCTCCGGCTCCCCGTTCCGCCCCGGCTCCGGCCACGCGTGAAGCGCCTGCGGAACCGACCGGTCCGCAGCCCTATACGTCGACCCTGAACGCGACTCCGCCGGCGACCGCACCCGCGACGCCGGCCCCGACCCCGGCGCCCCCGCCGGTGATCGTGATCGTTCCGTCCAGGAGATTACGGGCTGACGAAAGAGGACCCCGCGAAGCGATCCG
>JAAXIW010000065.1:8327-12470 GCA_012270135.1 Brevundimonas sp.
CTGAGCGAGCGGCCGTGGCTTTTCTCATGACCCGCATGCGGCGGAGGGCGAGACCCGCCAGATGACGTTGCCCACACCGTCGGCCACCAGCAGGGCGCCGCGCGCGTCGAACTGCACGCCGACGGGTCTGCCCATCGCCTGGTCCCGGTCATTGAGGAAACCGGTGAGGACGTCCTCCGGACCGCCGGCCGGCACTCCGTTGACGAAGGGTACGAAGATGACCCGGTAGCCGTTGCGCGGCTTGCGGTTCCACGAACCGTGCTGGCCAACGAAGGCGCCGCCAAGGTAGCGGGCGGGAAACACCTCGCCCTCGCCGAACGTCAGCCCCAGCGAGGCGGTGTGGGCGCCGAGGGCGTAGTCCGGCTTCAGGGCGCGGGCGACCATGTCGGGATTGGCGGGCTCGACCCGCTCGTCGACGATCGGTCCGTAGTAGCTCCAGGGCCAGCCGTAGAAGGCGCCCGGCGTCACGGAGGTCATGTAGTCGGGGACGAGGTCGTTGCCGAGTTCGTCGCGCTCGTTGACGGCGACCCACAGCTTTCCGGTGTCCGGCTGCCAGTCCATGCCGACCGGATTGCGAAGCCCGGAGGCGTAGAGGCGGCGGGCGCCCGTCGCGGGGTCGATCTCGAGAATGGCGGCCCGGTCGATCTCCTCGTCCATCCCGTTCTCGCCGATGTTGGAATTGGACCCCACGCCGACATAGAGCCGCGATCCATCGGCGCTGGCGACCAGACTCTTGGTCCAGTGATGGTTCCGCCCAGCCGGCAAGCCGGCGACCCTGCGCGGCGCGGCGTCGATCCGGGTCTGGCCGGTCTGGTAGGGAAAGGCCACGACGGCGTCCGCATTGGCGACGTAGAGAGTGTCTCCAACCAGGGCCATGCCGAACGGCGAGGTCAGGTCCTGCAGAAATGCGCTCTTCGTCTCGGCCACCCCGTCGCCGTCGGCGTCCCGCAGCAGGGTGATCCGGTCGGCGCTCGGCGCCTTGGCCCCCGCCCTTTTCATGACCAGGCCCTGGAAAAAGCCCCGCAGCCCGCCCTGCTTGCCTTCCGGCTTCGGCGGAGCGTTGGTTTCGGCCACCAGGATGTCGCCGGTGGGCAGGCGGTACCGCCAGCGGGGATGGTCGAGGCCGGTCGCGAACGCCTGGACCCGGAAGCCTGGCGCCGGCGTGGGCGTCCGCCCTTCGGGCCAGCCGACCGCTTCGGCGATGTTGACGACGGGAATGAGCGACCGCTGCGGCGCGGGCAGCACCGGATCGGGGCCGAAGCCGGCCATGGGATCGAGCGCCGCGCCTCCATCGCAACTGGTCAGACCGAACAGAGCGGCGGCCGCGAAAATGGGAACCAGGCGGGACATCAGGGCTCTCCGGGGCGAGATCGCCGGGATCAGAACGCGGGAAATTCCAGTCGGCTCACATCATAGCCAAGCGCCTCCGCGCGCTTCACGAGCGCGCGCCGCTCCCGTTCATCCGGAACCTCTCGCGTGTAGATAAACAGCTTGTCGAATGTCGGGTCCGCCGAGATGAACCAGCTGTAGTCCTCTGCGTGATCCAGAATCCAGTAGTCCCATGTCACGAGGCCGCCGAAATAACGCACCCGGAGCTTCGCGTTGACACCGGGGTCCAGAATCTCGCCTCTCCCGCCGATCGCTTTTTCGGGTCCGTCGGGCGTGCCGTCCTGACAGGTGTCACGGACGTCGACCCGGGTCGGATTGACCATCACATAGTTGGTGGCGCCGGCGACGCATCCGTCGGTCAGCTTCATCGGCAGGCGGGCGATCTCTAGCCAGCGGCCGGTATAGAGCCGGTCCATGTCGACCGTCCGGGCCGGCGCGGGCGCACGGTATTCCGAAGGACGGGGCGCGGTGACGCATCCCGCGACGCTCAGGGCGAGAGCGACAATCAATGCCCGGGCCGGATGGATCATGCTGGCGCTCCCGTTGCTGACCTGAGGATACGGGGCGGGGAGCCGGACGGATCAGGGCAGGGGCTTCAGTTCCCGCGGCGGGCGGATGCGGCGGAAACGGGCCTCGATGAAGGAGAAGGCCCCGAAGGCGACGAAGCCGAGGGCGATGAGTCCGACGATCCATTCTCCGGCGGTTTGACGCTCGACCGCCTCCAGGGCGGCGCCGAAGCTGGTCACATCCGCCGTCTTGGCCCGCCAGCCAGCGAGCACCACCAACACGGCCAGGGGGAGGTAGGCGAGGCCCCGCGCCACATGGCCGATGCGGGCCAGGGGGGTAACCCGGCGGCACATCCGGACCGAGCAGTCGAGGTATTCGCTGAAGTCCTCGCGCCACGCCTTGACGACATTGCCGACGCCGATGCCGAAGATGGCGAGCCCGGCGGCGAGGAGCAGCCAGCGTCCGAAAGGAAGGTCGAGGAGAAACGCCGCCCGTTGCTGACTACGCTCCACGCCCTCCGATGCGTCGGCGGCACGGGGCCCTGTGAACAGGGCGAAGGCGGCGCTTGCGAGGCCAGCGTAGCTGAGGCCGCTGAACAGTTGGCTCATCCGGGTGCCGAGGCCACGCCACGACGTCCCCTCGTGATCGGCGTCAAACACGGACTGGAGGATGCGCCACATGACGAACGCCGCCAGCCCGAGACCTGTGAGCAACATCCAGAGCCTTCCGAGCGGGCGTTGGGACAACCAGTCCAGGGCCCCCCTGACGCCCACCGCGTCTCCGATCATGTCCAGGGTCGCAAACAGGACGATGAGCCCGACCGACAGATAGACGAACCCCCGGGCGCCGTAGCCGACCCGCGCCGCCCATTCGAGCAGGGTCTTCAGCGGTGGAACGCGGCGCAGCAGCGATGACCGCTTTCGCCCTGCGTCGCCGAGGCGGGCCAGTCGGGTTCGGAGGGAGGCGAGCGGGTTCGGCACGGCGACGGTAACCCGCGGAGCGGAATATGGCTCCGCTCTCTTCGCCACGGCCTTGAGGTGTGGCGGGCGGACGCATATCTGCGGCGCGCTCAGGAGGGCGTGCATGCAACCGGTAATCTCCATCGAAGGTCTGACCAAGCCCTACAAATCCGGGCTTCAGGCCCTGAAACCGATCGATCTGACGATCCGCAAGGGCGAGATATTCGCCCTCCTCGGCCCCAACGGGGCGGGCAAGACGACGCTGATCTCGGCGGTGTGCGGCATCGTCACACCGACGACCGGGACGGTCATCGCCGACGGCCACGACATCCAGACCGACTACCGCCGCGCCCGCGAGAAGATCGGCCTGGTGCCCCAGGAACTGACCACCGACGCCTTCGAGTCCGTCATGGCCACCGTCACCTTCAGCCGCGGCCTGTTCGGCAAGGCTCCCAACCCGGCCTATATCGAGAGCGTGCTGCGCGAACTGTCGCTGTGGGACAAACGCAACGACAAGATCATGACCCTGTCCGGGGGGATGAAGCGCCGGGTGCTGATCGCCAAGGCCCTGAGCCACGAGCCCGACATCCTGTTCCTCGACGAGCCGACCGCGGGCGTCGACGTCGAGCTGCGTCGCGACATGTGGAACCTCGTCCGCCGTCTGCGCGATCAGGGCGTCACCATCATCCTCACCACCCACTACATCGAGGAGGCCGAGGAGATGGCCGATCGGGTCGGGGTGATCCTCAAGGGCGAACTGATCCTCGTCGAGGAGAAGGCCGCCCTGATGAAGAAGCTGGGCAAGAAGACGCTGACCCTGAATCTTCAGGATCCGCTCGCTGCGGTGCCGCCCGAACTGGCCGACTGGAACGTCACCCTGAACGATGACGGCCACGAACTCGAATATGTCTTCGATTCCAATCTGGAAAAGACCGGCGTGCCGTCGCTGCTGCGCAAGCTGAGCGACCTCGGTATCGCCTTCAAGGACCTGAACACCAGCCAGAGCTCGCTCGAGGACATCTTCGTCAGCCTGGTCCACCGCGACACGGGAGCGGCCGCATGACCTTCAACGGCTACGGCGTCTGGGCCATCTACCGCTTCGAGATGGCGCGCGCCCTGCGCACCATCTGGCAGTCCCTGGTCACCCCGGTGATCACCACCTCCCTGTATTTCGTGGTCTTCGGCTCGGCCATCGGCAGCCGGATGACCGAGATCGACGGGGTGCCCTACGGCGCCTTCATCGTGCCCGGCCTGATCATGCTGAGCCTGTTCACCCAGTCGATCTTCA
>JAAXIW010000330.1 GCA_012270135.1 Brevundimonas sp.
TCGGCGGCTGTCCGTTCGCCCCCGGCGCCACCGGCAATATCGCCACCGAGGACCTGGTCTATATGCTGGAACGGGCCGGGTTCGACACCGGCTACGATCTCGACGCCCTGATCGAAACGGCGCGCTGGATCGGCGGGAAGATCGGCCGCCCGGCCCCGAGCGCGCTGAGCCGGGCGGGGGGATGGCCGAAATAAGGGGGCTGGCGCCCAGCGCTGATTTCGCATATCAGCGCCCTCCCGAAAACGAGACGACCCATGTCGACCTATTGCTTCAATGCGAGCCTGCCCAAGTCGCTCGACCGCCAGCCGGTCGAGGGCATGGACGTGCGCGCGGAGGGTGCAGAGGAATAGACAGGGCCGCAACGGCTTCGGTTTTCCAGCAACCCCTCCCGCCACCGGCCGGAGGGGTTTCTCGTATGCGCGAGACTCCGCCGCGCCGGTCCGGAAGGATCAGACAGAGAAGGAGACGTCGGCCATGGCTGGTTACGACGTGATCGAAAGCCCGGGCGCGCCGATCAAGGCGTGGACCCGGGGGGTGCCCATTGAGGATGCGGCGCTGACGCAGCTGAAGAACGTGGCCTCGCTGCCGTTCATCCACAAGCACGTGGCGGTGATGCCGGACGTGCACTGGGGCAAGGGCGCGACCGTGGGGTCGGTGATCCCGGCCGTGGGGGCCATCATCCCGGCCGCCGTGGGCGTGGACATCGGCTGCGGCATGATGGCGGTGCGGACCTCGATCCGCGCCGAGCACCTGCCGGACGACCTGTCGGCGATCCGATCCGCCATCGAGGCGGCCGTCCCGCACGGCCGCACCGACAACGGCGGGCGCAACGACAAGGGCGCCTGGGCCGGCGAGCCGCCGGCCTCGGCCGTGACGCGCTGGGCCGAGCTGAAGGCCGGCTATGACGCCGTGGTGGAGAAACACCCCAAGGCGGCGCACCCGCGCGGTTTCGGCCACCTGGGGACGCTGGGCACGGGCAACCACTTCATCGAGCTGTGTCTCGACGAGGCGGGCGACGTGTGGGTGATGCTGCACTCGGGTTCCCGCGGGGTGGGCAACCGGTTCGGGAGCTACTTCATCGAGCGGGCCAAGCACGAGGCGCGGCGCTGGTTCCTGAATCTGCCGGATCAGGACCTCGCCTACTTCCCGGAAGGGTCGGAGGGTTTCATCGACTACGTCCGGGCGGTGTCGTGGGCGCAGAAGTACGCCCGGGCCAACCGCGAGACGATGATGGACAGCGTGCTGGCCGTGCTGCGCGCGGTCTGGCCGGATCTGGAGACGACGCAGGCGGCGGTGAACTGCCACCACAACTACGTCTCGAAGGAGCGCCATTTCGGCAAGGACGTGTTCCTGACCCGCAAGGGCGCCGTGTCGGCCAAGCTCGACGAGCTGGGCATCATCCCCGGCTCGATGGGGGCCAAGTCCTTCATCGTGCGCGGCAAGGGCAATGCGGATTCGTTCTGCACCTGCTCGCACGGCGCCGGTCGGGCGATGAGCCGGACCGAGGCCAAGCGGCGCTTCACGGTGGAGGACCACGTCCGCGCCACCGAGGGCGTCGAGTGCCGCAAGGACGCCGAGGTGATCGATGAAACGCCGATGGCCTACAAGGACATCGACGCGGTCATCGCGGCCCAGACCGACCTGATCGAGGTCGTGCACACCCTGCGTCAGGTGGTGTGCGTCAAGGGATGACGGGAGCCGGTTCCGCCGCAGGGTGGGGCCGGCTTTCGTCGTTGGGGGGCGGTTGAGCTTCAACCCGCCGGAGCCGGTCAGAGGCGAACGACCTCGGTGGGGCCCTCGGCGTTGATCCACCATCCGGTCGCGAACTCGACCACCTGATCGAGGGTCTCGCCGGGATGACTCGACGTCGTGATGAACCGGCTGTCGTCCGACCCGTCGCCGACGATCAGCGCATCGATTTCGTCTTCGATCCGGCGGCATCCCTCACCCACGACGGCGATGAGGGACACGTTCCGGGCGAGGCATGTCTCAACGAAGGCCGGAAGCAACCCTTCGTCGGAAAGGGGCAGTTCCAGAACGATCTTCGGCTCGACGGTCATTGAGGAAGGCTACCGGGCGTGGCGACCGCTTTCCATCCGCAGCGGCCGTCCGCCAACGCCCCGTTGCGGACGATGTCCTCCTGAGCAACCTTCGTCGCCATGGAAAACGTGATCCGAGCAGCGGCTCCCATCCTTTTCATTTCGCTTGTTTCCGCGTGGGTGTTCAACGTCGGACGCCTTGGTGAATGGGTGCCCTTCTGGCTCATTCCAGTAGTTGGCATGGTCTTGCTGGCGGCGGTCCTTCGTCTTGCGCCGCCCCCCGCCCGGACGTCGCCCCCCGGTCTCATGGAAAGAGTCATGGACGCGTTTGCACTCTATGGCGCCATAGGAGGGGGGCTCATTTTTGGACTGTCGTCTGGCTGGATCATGGGGGACCCGATCCATATCGGCGCCCCGGCAAAGGCAGGTCTCTTGTTGGCGACAGTAGCCCTCGCATCTGCGTTCATTCCGGGTGCGTGGCTGTCCAGTCCGCCACGCTCCTGATCCGCAACGTCCGCTGCCCACCCATAGCGGCTCTTCACAAGGACCACTCATCGGGGCCCGACAGACTGGGCCCGCTGGGCGCCGGCCCCGTCGCGGCGACGGGGCCGGTCTTTCAGTCAGTGCATGCGGTGCTTGAGCGCGCTGATGGTGTCGTGGTCGGCCTTGACCTCGGCGCAGGCGGTGGCGACCAGCCGGCGGGCGGGTTCGGGCAGGTCCGTGTCCTGCGAGGCCTTTTCGAACTTGGCCTTGATGACGTCCTCGCCGCGCTCGACCTCGTCGATGACGCCCTTGTCGTCGCGGCCCATGAGGTCGCCGCGCATCTCGGCGAATTTGTTGTGTATGCGGCCCATCAGGGACTGGTCGTCCTCGGGCTCGCCGCCGAAGGAGCGGACCTCCTGCTGCAGGCGGCGGCACAGTTCCTCGCGCTTGCCGGCGCGCTCGGTGAACATCGTCTTGAACTCGGGGTTGTCGGCCCCCTCGGCGGCGCTGCGGTAGCCGTGGGCGCTGTCCATGGTGGTCTCGATCAGATCGTTCAGAACCTTCACGGCGCGATCATCGTGCGTATGCATTCGAAGCTCTCCTTACTGGTGGTGAGCCGCCAGAACGGGGGCGACGCCCCGCCCGTTCCGGGGCGCCGACTCACGATTTCGGGATGGAACCGGACGCCGCCGGGGTGGCGTTCGCCGGCGTCCGCCCGCAGGGTGCCGCGGAGGCGGAGGGCGAGATGGGACGGCTGATCGAGGAACTGGACTATCGACCGACGGAGATGGGGCCGCTGGTGCTGCGGCGGCGCTGGGTGGCGGCGATCGACCAGGACGTGGTCGAGGTGATCCTGGGCGACGAGCACCTGATGTCGAGCCTGTTCACGGTCGGGGAGATCGAGCTGGCGGTGCGCGGCCTGGCGGCGGCGAAGGGCGAGGGGCTGCGCGTGCTCGTGGGCGGACTGGGGCTCGGCTATACGGCGCGGGCGGCGCTGGCGAGCCCGCGCGTAGCCACGGTGGAGGTGGTCGACGCCCTGGGGCCGGTGATCGAATGGCACCGGGCCGGTCTGGTCCCGATCGGCGACAGCCTGGGACAGGAGCCGCGCTGCACCCTGTCGCACGGCGACTTCTTCGGCTGGTTCGACGCGCTGCGGGGGGAGGGCGAGCGCTACGACGTGGTGCTGCTGGACATCGACCATTCGCCGCGCCAGCTGCTGCACCCCGACCATGCGCGGTTCTATACGGCGGAGGGACTGACGCGGGTGCGCGACGCCCTGACGGAGGCCGGGGTGTTCGCCATGTGGTCGGACGAGGGGCCGGACGAGGATTTCCTGACCGTGCTGGCGGCGGTGTTTCCGGCGGCGCGGGGGGAGGTGGTCGCCTTCGACAATCCTCTGACCGGCGGGGCCTCGACCTGCACGATCTATGTGGCGGGGCCGGCCTGAGCAGCGGCGAAGCGGTTTTCACCGACTGCTCAGATTTCGCTCATGCCGCTCACCGGCGGGGGCGGCATGGTCAGAGCGTCGATGACGACGGGAGAGCGAGATGACGACGACGATGACGGAGCGGGACGCGCGGCTGGGCCGGTGGCTGAGGCTGCTGGCGTGGGGCGGGGCGGTGGCGGCCTGGCTCGTGCCGGTGGTGGTGAAGGCGACGGCCGGCCTGCCGTGGACGACGTTCGACTTCATCGTGTGGGGCGCGATGCTGCTGGTCGCGGCCGGGGTGTGCGAGGTGGGCCTGAGGCTGTCGGGCAGCCTGGCCTACCGGGCGGGGTTCGTGGTGGCGGCGGGGACCGCCTTCCTGATCACCTGGTCGAACCTGGCCGTCGGCATCATCGGCAATGAAGACAATCCGCTGAACCAGATCTTCTTCGCCGTCATCGCCATCGCGGCGGTCGGATCGTTCCTGCTGCGGTTCCGGCCGAAGGGCATTGCGCTGGCCATGCTGGTCACGGCTGTTGCGCAGGCCGGGACGGCGTTCGTGGCGCTGGCCTACGAGCCCATCGTCTTCACCATCGTCGGCGTGTTCTCGCTGGGCTGGCTGCTGGCGGCCTGGCTGTTCCGGGAGGCGGGAAGAGCGGAGGCCTGATCCGGCGCCTTGTCATCCCGGATCGCCGCAGGGCTGCGTCCGGGATGACAAGCGGGATTAGAGATTCAGCAGCGCCGGGTCGCCGCCCTGGGCGGAGATGTTGTTGCTGATGGCCTTTTCGGCGGCGTAGCGGATCAGGCTGTAGGGGCCGCCGGCCTTGGGGCCGGTGCATGAGAGGACCTCGCATCCGAACGGCTGTACGCAGACAACCGCGCATGTGATCGCTCGGTAGATGTAGAAGTTGCCGGCGGGGACGAGGCGGATGACCTCGCTGGCGAAGGCCTCGATGCGGCTGTGCACGCCGAGGGTCAGGCCGAAGCCGCGGGCGGCCAGCTTGCCGGCCGTCTCCTTCAGCTTGGCCGGATCGTAGCGGTAGATGTGCAGGATCGGGCCGAAGACCTCCTTCTCGAGGAAGTCGGGGGTCTTCACCTCGGCGATGGTCGGGGCGAACAGTTCGCTGCGCTCCGAGCCGGCGGGCAGGGAGGCGCGGGCGATGATCTTGCCCTCGCGCGACAGCCGCTTGACGTGGCTCTCCAGCATCTGGCGGGCGTCCATGTCGATGACCGGGCCGATGTCGGTGCCGGGGGCGGCCGGGTCGCCGACGACCTGGGCGGCGAGGGCGCCCTTGAGGCCCTCGATGATCTGGTCGGCCGAGTCCTTGGGCACATAGAGCATGCGCAGGGCCGAGCAGCGCTGGCCGGCCGAGCCGAAGGCCGAGAGGATGACGTCGTCGATGACCTGTTCGCGCAGGGCGGTGGTGTCGACGAACATGCCGTTGAGGCCGCCGGTCTCGGCGATGAAGGGGATGATCGGACCGGGCCGGGCGGCCAGCGAGCGGTTGATCAGGGCGGCGGTGTCGGTGCCGCCGGTGAAGGCCACGCCGTCGATGCCCGGATGGTTGACCAGAGCGGCGCCGACGGTGTCGCCGCGGCCCGGCACCAGGGCCAGCAGGTCGGGGTTCAGGCCCGATTTGTGGAACAGGCGGACGGCCTCGGCGGCGATCAGCGGGGTCTGTTCGGCAGGCTTGGCCAGCACGGCGTTGCCGGCGGCGAGGGCGGCGGCGACCTGGCCGGTGAAGATGGCCAGCGGGAAATTCCACGGGCTGATGCAGGCGAAGACGCCGCGGCCGTGCAGGATCAGCTGGTTGGTCTCGCCGACCGGCCCCTGCAGGGTCTCGGCGCCGCCGAAGTCGCGCTCGGCCAGAACGGCGTAGTAGCGGCAGAAATCGGCGGCCTCGCGGACCTCGGCGACGCCGTCGTTGAGGGTCTTGCCGGCCTCGCGCGAGAGCAGGGCGACCAGGCGGTCGAGGTCGGCCTCGAGCGCGTCGGCCATGGCGTTGAGCACCAGGGCGCGGCGGGCCCCGCCCTGACGGTCCCAGGCGATCTGGGCTTTCGAGGCGGCGGTGATGGCGGCGTCGATCTCGGCCTCGGTGGCCTCCGAGACATGGCCGAGCACCTGGTTGATGTCGAACGGATTGGTGACGTCCTGCGGATTGGTCCCGGCGCGCAGCATGCCGCCGATGATCGGGCCGGAGGTCAGTTTCTCGCGGTCGACCAGTTCCAGCGCCTGGGCGTGGCGTTCGCGATCCTCGAGCCGGCTGTAGTCGCGTCCGAGGGAGTTCTGCCTGTCGGTGTACATGTTCAGGGGCGCCGGAATTCGGGGGTGACGGTCGGGCTGGGCCTCGACCTGGAGAATGGGATCGGCCGCGACGGTGGCGGCGGGCACGCGTTCGTCGAGCAACGCATGGACGAAGGATGAGTTGGCGCCGTTCTCGAGCAGGCGACGCACCAGATAGGGCAGGAGCTCTTCGTGGCCGCCGACGGGGGCGTAGCTGCGGACCACGAAGCGGTCGGCGGCCCAGATCTCCTCGGCGGCCTCGTAAAGGGCCTCGCCCATGCCGTGCAGGCGCTGGAACTCGACCTTCTCGCCGGCCTTGCGGGCCATGTGCTGGACGGCGGCGAGCGAGACGGCGTTGTGGGTGGCGAACTGCCCGTACAGGTGAGGCGCGGCGTCGATGATGTCGCGGGCGCAGACCAGATAGTTGAGGTCGGTCGCGGCCTTGGTGGTGAACACCGGATAGTCGGGCCGGCCCATGACCTGGGCCCGCTTGATCTCGGTGTCCCAGTAGGCGCCCTTGACCAGCCGGACCATGATGCGGCGGCCGGAGACGCGGGCCAGTTCGGCGACGCGCGCGATGACCTCGGGGGCGCGCTTCTGATAGGCCTGCACCGCCAGGCCGAGCCCCTTCCACTCGCCGAGATCGGGATCGTGGGCGAGGGCGTCGAGCAGCTTGAGCGACAGGGCCAGCCGGTCGGCCTCTTCGGCGTCCATGCAGAAATTGATGTCGTAGGAAGCGGCGATCATCGCCAGCCGCTTGACCCGCGGATAGAGCTCGGCCCAGACGCGGCCCTCCTGCGTCGCCTCGTAGCGGGGCGACAGGGCCGACAGCTTGACCGAGACGCCGTGGCCGGTCATCGGGCCCTGCATCTCCTTGCGCTCGGGGATCGACTTGCCGACGCCGTGGATGGCCTGGGCGTAGACGGTCTCGTAGCGTTCGGCGTCGGCGGCGGTGCGGGCGCCCTCGCCCAGCATGTCGAAACTGCACAGCCAGCGCTCGCGATTGGCGCGTTTCAGGGCCCCCTGGATGGTGCGGCCGACCACGAACTGCTCGCCCATCATGCGCACGGCGGCGGCCACGGCCTGACGGATCACCGGCTCGCCCAGACGGCCGGCGACGCGGCGCAGGAAGCCGGGCAGGTCGCGGCGGGCGTCCTCGTCGACGTCGACCAGCTTGCCGGTCAGCATCAGGCCCCAGGTCGAGGCGTTGACGAACAGATTGTCCGACTGGCCGATGTGCGAGGCCCAGTCGGAGGATCCGATCTTCTCGGCGATCAGCCGGTCTCGGGTGTCCTCGTCGGGAATGCGCAGCAGGGCCTCGGCGAGGCACATCAGGGCCAGTCCCTCGCGGGTGCCGAGGGAGAATTCCTGCAGGAAGCTCTCGACCACGCCCTCGCGCTTCTGGGTTTCGCGGGCCAGTTCGACCAGGTCGATGGCCTGGGCCACGACCGCCTCGCGCTCGCCGGCGTCCAGCGGCACGCGGGCCAGCAGGCCGCGCACCACCTCGCCCTCGTCGGCGTATTTGCCGTGATCGAGGGCGTCCCAGTCCTGGGTCAACGGGGCCGGCGGGAAGACGTGTGCGTTCATGAGCGGCCTCTAGCTGCTTTTGATCGGAAACGGGAGAGGGTGCGGCGTCTCGCCAAGCCAGTTCCAAACGGCTAGATCAGTTCCCCGATCAACGGCGGAGCCTTTCGGCTAAATGCGCATCGTACTGGCCACCGACGCCTGGGAGCCCCAGGTCAACGGCGTCGTCCGCACCCTGACCCGGACCATCGCGGAATGCCGCGGCATGGGCCATGAGGTCGAGGTCATCGAACCCAGCCAGTTCAAGACCATACCCTGCCCGACCTATCCGGAGATCCGGCTGGCGCTGGGGGCCGAGGAGGAGATCCGCGAGCGGCTGCGGGCGTTCGAGCCCGAGGCGGTTCACATCGCCACCGAGGGGCCGATCGGCATCGCCACCCGCCGCATCTGCGTCGAATGGAAGTTGCCGTTCACGACCAGCTATCACACCAAATTCCCGGAATACGTCTCGGCCCGGTTCCCGATCCCGGTGCAGGTCGGCTACGCCTATATGAAGTGGTTCCACAAGCCGTCCGGACGGCTGATGGTGGCCACGCCGACCCTGCGCGACGAGCTGGTTTCGCACGGCTTCCGCAATGTCTCGCCGTGGTCGCGGGGCGTCGACACCGAGCAGTTCAATCCGGACCTCGAGCGCATCTACGACGAGATGGGGGGCAAGGACTGGCCGCGGCCGTTCTGGCTCAATGTCGGCCGGGTGGCGGTCGAGAAGAACATCGAGGCCTTCCTGCAGACCGACCTGCCGGGGACAAAGATCGTCGTCGGCGACGGGCCGGCGCGGGCGGAGCTTGAGGCGAAATATCCCGAGGCGAAATTCCTCGGCGCGAAATTCGGCGAGGACCTGGCGCGCTGTTTCCGCGACGCCGACGTCTTCGTGGTTCCGAGCTGGACCGCCACCTTCGGCCTGGTGATCGTCGGGGCCATGGCGGCGGGCTCGCCGGTGGCGGCCGCGCCGTCGGACGGACCGATCGACATCATCCCGAACTCGAACGCCGGGGCCATCGACAAGGACCTGCGCGTGGCGTGCCTCGAGGCGCTGGAGTGCGATCGGGCGGCGGTGCGGGCCTATGCGGAGAAGTTCAGCTGGCGCGCCTCGGCCGAACAGTTCGTCGAGAACCTGCAGCCCTACCCCGAGCCGGAGCGCGGGCGGTTCTGGCGCCGGCTGCGCAGGATCGCGCGGCTGCGGAAGAAGGCGGCGGCCTAGAGAGAAGGGGCCAGGGTCCAGGGTCCAGGGGCCAGGAAAAGCGCCGTCTTGGCTCAGACACCGTAGCCCTGGCCCCTGGCCCCTAGTCCCTTTCCCCTAGAAGTCGAACTGCGCCCGGAACTGGAGCGTCTGGACGTCGACGTCCGAGGCGGCGACCTGGGCGTCGTTGTTCGCGTCGGTGTAGTTGGCCATGAAGCGGACGTGGGACCACGGGTACCAGGTGGCGCCGACGGTGACGGCGGAATAGTCGCCGGCCGTGGCCACGCCGGCGAAGTCGGTCAGGTCGGCCGCGTCGTAGCGGAGCGCCAGCTCGACAGCGCCCATGCCGCCCTGGGTGACGGGCCGCCGGATGCTGACCCGGTCGAACTTGCCGTCGGCGGCCTTGTATTTGCGCTGTTCGCCGGTCGGGAAGAAGGAGGCGAAGACGTAGTATGCGTCCGCACGCGCCGAGCCGCCCCCGGTCAGGTCGGCGTCGATGGTCGCCCATTCGCCCTGCACCGAGAAGGAGCGCCAGACGCCGGCGGCCTCCAGTCCGATGGTGGTGTCGCCGTCTCCGGCGCCGAGCGGCGAGGACCCGGCGTCGGTGTAGCGGGCGCCGAAATTGGTGTTGTTGCGCACGCGGTAGCGGAACGGGGTGTCGTCGCGGCGATCGCGATCGCGGGCCCAGACGCCGAGGTGGATTTTCGCGTCGTCGCTGACGACCGGGGCGAAGTGGGCGCGGGCGAAGACGCCGCGCTGTTCGTCGCCGTCGCCCGGCGCGCCAGCATTGACCGAATCGCCGTGGATGCCGCCCGTGACGGACCAGTTGTCCCCGCCGGTCCGCGCGGCGAAGGTCAGGACCCGACCCCCGTCGATCAGATCATTGAACGGGCCTCTTTCCATGAAGGTCGTGTATCGGGCCGATGTCAGGTTCTCGAGCGAGAGGCTCTTGAAGTTGCCGACGGTGAAGGCGGTGTCAGCGTTCGGCGCATATTCGATCAGCAGGTCTTCCCAGTTCGACTCGCCATTGGTGAAGTTGCCCTCGGCGACGAACGACCACCGCTCGCCCCAGCTCCCCTGGACGCCGATCCGGGCGGTGCGGAACCGGTCTTCCGAGGTGCTGAAGTCGGCGCCGACGGAGCGATCGACGTCCTGCTCGACATAGTCGGCGAACACCCGGCCGCGGAGTTTGACGGTGAAGTCGCCCCAGCTGTACTCGGGCGCGCCCTTCCAGACGCTGGGGGCCGCCGGCGCGGTCTGGGCCGACGCCGGAGCGGCGCCGAGGGAGAGGACGGCGGCGAGCGCGGCGCCCGCCAGCAGGGAGTGTTGTCGCACGGCAGAATCCTTCGGTTGCCTGGCCGACCGGATACGGTCTGTCAGGTCCCGGAGTATCTTTCGGGCGCGACGGTTTCGCTGCGCTTGGGCGACGATATGGTGAGTTTGCGGTGACGATATTCCAACCGTCAGGACGCAATACCGTGACGCTTCCCATCAGGTTTTGTGACAGTCGGGCCGGCGGGACGTGGATAACGAAACGCCGCGAGCCTTGCGGCCCGCGGCGTCCGGTCGTCTTCGGAAGGATTCGGCCCGCTTAATCGGGGCTGGCCATCGGGGTCATGGCCGTGGCCAGGGCGCGCTGGGCGGCCAGTTCGGCGGCCGGCAGCGGCACCAGGCCGCGATCCTGCAGATAGCCGCCGCGGCCGGCCGAGGCGTCCGACATATATTCCATGACGAACTCCTGCAGGCCCGGGGTGACGCCGATGTGAGCCTTCTTGACGTAGATGAACATCGAGCGGGACACCGGATAGGCGCCCGAGGCGATGGTTTCCGGCGTCGGCATGACGCCGTTGACGGCGTGGGCCTTCACCGAGTCAGCGTTCTGCTCGAGGAAGGAGTAGCCGAACACGCCGGTCGAGCCGGGGGTGCGGGTCAGGGTCTGGACGATGGCGTTGTCGTTTTCGCCGGAGTCGATCCCGGCGCCGTCCTCGCGCAGTGTGTGGGCGAGGGTCTCGAAACGGTCCTCGTCGCTGTCGGCGAGGGCGGCGAGCTGCGGCACGGCCTTGGCCGAGGGCGCCATGGCCAGTTCGAGCCAGGAGTCGCGCGTGCCCGAGGTCGGCGGCGGGCCGTAGACCATGATGCGGGTCGAGGGCAGGCCCGGATTGACCTGGTTCCAGGTGGTGTGCGGGTTGGCGATGAAGGATCCGTTCGGGCCGGGGACTTCCTTGGCGAGGGCGAGGTAGAGGTCGTCGCCGGCGAAGCCGTAGTCCGGCGCGCTGAGAGCGGTGGCGATGACCAGGCCGTCATAGCCGATCTTCAGCTCGACGATGTCGGTGACGCCGTTGGCCTGGCACATCTCGAACTCGGACTTCTTCATCCGGCGCGAGGCGTTGGCGATGTCCGGGGTGGTCGGGCCCGTGCCCTGGCAGAAGGCCTGGATGCCCCCGCCGGTGCCCAGCGATTCGACCCGCGGCGCGGCGCCGCCCGAGGTGCGGGCGAAATTCTCGGCCACGCGGGTGGTGAAGGGGAAGACGGTCGAGGAGCCGGCGGCCCAGATGCCGGAGCGGGCGCCCTGGGCGCCTCCGGTCTGGTTGTCGCCGCAGGCCCCGAGGGCGAGCAGGGCGATCGCCGAGGTGGCGGCGAACAGGGTGCGGGTCATGACTCTTGGCTCCGACGTCGGTTGAGGTCGCGCCGCTTTGACCACAGGTTTGTGACGGAGGATGCGACGGTCCGGTGACGGTTCGGCGACGGAGGGGAGGGAGGGCAGTAGGCAGTAGGCAGTAGGCAGTAGGCAGTAGGCAGTAGGCAGTAGGCAGTGGGAATCTGGCGGCTCCGGACGGGACGTCGTCATGGGGTTCCCCCAGCGGCTTTGGCGGCCTGCGCCCCCTATTGCCTACTGCCTAGCCCCTAGATGTGGATGGCATGCCCCAGCGCGCGCAGCGACGCCTCGTGGAAGGCCTCGCCCAGCGTCGGGTGGACATGGATGACGCCGGCGACGTCTTCCAGCACCGCGCCCATCTCCAGCATCTGGGCGAAGCTGTTGGACATTTCCGAGACGTGCTGGCCGACGGCCTGGACGCCGAGCAGGCGGTGGTCGGTCTTCGAGGCGATGACGCGGACGAAGCCGCCGTCCTCGCCGGCCTCGATGGCCAGGGCGCGGCCGATGGCCATCAGCGGGAAGACGGCCTGGATGACGTCGTCGCGGCCTTTCACATCGTCGGGGCCAAGGCCGGCGGAGACGATCTCGGGCTCGGTGAAGCAGACGGCCGCGATGGTCACGGGATCAAACCGCTTGTCGTGGCCCGCGATGATCTCGGCGACGACCTCGCCCTGGGCCGAGCCCTTGTGGGCCAGCATGGGTTCGCCGGTCAGGTCGCCGACGGCCCAGACGTTCTTCATCGAGGTGGCGCAGCGGTCGTCGATCTTCACGAACGGACCGGCCATGGCCACG
>JAAXIW010000312.1:0-1836 GCA_012270135.1 Brevundimonas sp.
GTGACGAACAGGGCGGCGGCGGCGAGCAGCAGGACGCCGGCGGCGGCGACCGCCACCGGCGGCTTCCTGAGCACGCGGATCACGGGGGCGAAGGTATCGGCCACGGAACGACGGGCGGGCGGAGCGCCCGCGGTGGCGGCGAGGACGGACTGGCGCTTGGCGAACATGGGCAAGAAACTGGGCGCTCGAACGGGGGTCCGCGGGACGAACTCCTTCAAGGCCCACATTGGCCGTGCGTCGGTTAAGAAAGCCTAACGCGGTGTTAGGCATGAGGAGGGGTCAGGCATCAGGCAGCAGGCAGTAGAGACACAGCAGGCGGCGGGCGGAGGCGGTGACCTGTGGGGCGCGGGGTTCGAAGCGGCGCGGTCTCTGCCTACTGCCTGCTGCCTACTGCCTATTGCCTCGCGTCACGGCGTCTCCCCCGCCTCCGGCGCCACCGCCGCCATGGCGGTGCCGGGCGGGGTGACGACGATGCCTTCGGGGGCGGCGGCCAGACGGGTCAGGTTTCCGCCGGCGCGCAGCACGTCATAGGCGCGCTCCAGCTGGTAGTCCTTGTCCTTGTCCCAGGCTTCGCCCGGCGCTTCGTGCGGGACGTGGGGGCCCTTGCGCTCGGCCCCGATGGAGGCGTCCAGGGCGGTGGCGTAGGCGGCCTCGGAATAGATGAAGTTCGAGCGCGAGACGATGCGGGCCTCGGCCTCCGAACGGGCCACCTCGAGGTCCGGCTCGATGCCGATCTTCTGGATCGAGGCGCCGGACGGCGTGTAGTAGCGCGCCGTGGTGATCGACAGGGCCCCGTCGGCGCCGCCGCGTAGCGGAATGACGCTCTGGACCGAACCCTTGCCGAAGCTGGTCAGGCCGATGATGGTGGCGCGCTGGTGGTCCTTCAGGGCCCCGGCGACGATCTCGGAGGCCGAGGCCGAGCCGTAGTTGATCAGCACCACGACCGGCAGGCCGCCGGTCAGGTCGCCCGGACGGGCGGCGTAGCGCAGGATCTGCTCGGGCCGGCGACCGCGCTGGCTGACGATCTCGCCGCGCTCAAGGAAGGCGTCGGAGACGGCGATGGCCGCGTCGAGCAGGCCGCCGCCGTTGTTGCGCAGGTCCAGCACATAGCCCTGGATGGCCGGGTTCTCACGCTTCAGGCGGGCGATGGCCTCGCCCAGTTCGCGGCCGGTGTTCTCATTGAAGGTCGAGATGCGCAGCACGCCGAAGTCGCCCTCGATGCGGCCGGTGACGGAGTCGATCTTGATGACCTCGCGGGTCAGGACGACCTCGCGCGGCTCCTCGCCGTCGCGCAGGAAGGTGACCTTGACCGAGGTGCCGGCGGCGCCGCGCAGCTTTTCGGAGACCTGGCTGACGGTCAGGCCGGTCGAGGTCTGGCCCTCGATGGCCGAGATGACGTCGCCGGCCTGGACGCCGGCGCGGGCGGCGGGGCCGCCGTCCATCGGCGAGATGATCTTCACCAGTCCGCCTTCGGACGAGATGGTCAGGCCGACGCCGGTATACTGGCCCTCGGTGCGCTCGCGCAGGTCGGTGTAGCCCTTGAGCGGCAGGTAGGAGGAGTGCGGGTCCAGCGCGCCCATCATGCCCTGCAGGGCGGCCTCGATCAGCTTCTTGTCGTCGACCGGCACGACATAGTCGCGCTCGACCGTGGCGAGGGCGTCGCCGAACAGGCCGATCAGGCGGAAGGCCTCGTTGCGGGGCGTCTGGCCGGCGGTGGTGGCGGCGCCCAGTCCGACCATGGTGGCGGCGGCGACGCCGATCAGCAGAAACTTGCGCATTCGGTCTTCTTCCAGCGGGCCGTGGCTGAGATGAGGGAATAGGCAGTAGGCAGTAGGC
>JAAXIW010000312.1:1846-2446 GCA_012270135.1 Brevundimonas sp.
GCGGGCCGGGGCGGCCTGAACGTCTCAGGTTAGGGGGCGACCGGCGCCCAAATCGTGACCGGACGGCGGTCGGCCGATAAAATCAGCGTCATCAGGGGAAGGGAAGGGGAAGCGCGCGGTGCGCGAGGAATTAGGCAGTAGGCAGTAGGCAGTAGGCAGTAGGGGGCGCCTCGTGAGGGGCGAAATCAGCCCGACCCTTCCTCTACTGCATACTGCCTACTGCCTACTGCCTATTCCCTCATCTCAGCCACGGCCCCGGATCGACCGGGCGCTCGTCGCGGCGCAGTTCGAAGGCGATTTCGCCGTCGGGACCCGAGCGGCCGAGCGGCTGGCCGTCGGCGATGCGGTCGCCGGTGGAGACCGAGACCTCGTCGAGGCCGGAGACCACGGCGCGCCAGCCCGGCCCGAGGTCGAGGATGACCACCTGACCCCAGCCGCTGAGGGGGCCGGTCCAGGCCACGCGGCCGGCGGCGGGGGCGCGGGCCTCGATATCGCCGCCGCGCCAGCGCCAGCCGGTCGAACCGTCGCCGAACCGGGCCGAAGGCGCGCCCTCGACGGGCGGCGGCCGGCGGTCGCGGCCGGCGGGGCGGCGGGCCGTGG
>JAAXIW010000188.1 GCA_012270135.1 Brevundimonas sp.
TGTCGCAGGACTTCGACCAACCGGGTCTGACCGACAACTCCTACGGCTTCCTGCCGAACCACCGTGAACACACGTTCAAGGCGTTCGGCGCCTGGCAGGCGACTCCGGCCCTGAATATCGGCGCCAACCTGCTGATCCAGTCGCCGCGCAAGTTCGGCTGCCAGGGCGTGCACCCGACCGACTTCTTCGCCTCCCTCTACGGGCCGGCGTCGTGGTTCTGTCAGGGCGTGGCCACGCCGCGCGGCGAGTCGTTCGAGAGCGACTGGCTCAAGGTCCTCGACCTGACCTTCGCCTACGATCTGGCGGAAGTCTTTGAAATCCCGGGCGACAGCCTCGTGCTCCGCGCCGACGTGTTCAACGTCTTCGACTTCCAGTCGGAGCAGGATTTCAACGAGTTCGGCGATCTGAGCGCTGCGGATCCGGATCCGAACTACGCTCGGGTCACCGCCTATCAGGCGCCGCGCTCCGTGCGCTTCAGCCTGGCCTACCGCTTCTAATCAAGCGGTCGGAGAGACAGACTACCGGGCGGCGGACCTTCGGGTCCGCCGCCTTTTTTCTTGCACGGGCCCCGTCATGGAAAAACCATTGCGGCGGTCCAGGCGTTGCGGCATCCGAACCCCAGTCCCGCGTAGATCCGGAGCCCCCATGATCGTCAGCCTCGCCTTCGCCGCC
Organism: Brevundimonas sp.; assembly: GCA_012270135.1. Classification (GTDB taxonomy): domain Bacteria; phylum Pseudomonadota; class Alphaproteobacteria; order Caulobacterales; family Caulobacteraceae; genus Brevundimonas. The sequence continues at coordinate 673 of JAAXIW010000188.1, forward strand.
GCGCTCGTCGCCCACGGTCCGTCCGCCGCCCAGGACGGGCCTGTAAGGACCGCGCCCCAGGACGGGCCGATCGCCACCGCGGGGCCCGCGACCGGCGAGACGGTCGAGGCCCTGCGCATCCGCGAGGCGGTGGCCTACGCCAATCCGCTGCCGCGCGGCGCGCCCGAAGCCGACTATCCGCTGGTGGCCTGGTGCGAGGCGCTGGTGAACGGCCACATCGCCCTGGGCGAGACCCTGACCTCCGCCGACGACCTTGATCGCGACATCATCCGTCTCGGCCGCCTCGAGGCCGCCGACTTCCGTTCGGCCCTCGACGCCGCCGCGCCCCGCCAGTCCGCCGCCGGCCGGGCCGCCGCCGAGGCCGCCGCCGCCGAGGCCACCGCCAAATGGGCTCCGTTGAAAGGTCAGGACGAGGCGGTGCGCAGTCAGGCCTTCGGCCTGTTCTTCGGCCTGCCCGGCCGTTGCGAGCACGCCGCCCGCCGTCTGCGCGACAACATCACCACCGCGCCCGCCACGCCGGAAGAGGTCGGCCTGGAGTAGGTCGGTTCAGGCCGCGTCGCTGCGGGCCACGGTCGCCGGATCGTAGTTGAGGATCGGTCCCAGCCACCGTTCAGCGGTGGATACGTCCCAGCCCTTGCGGCGGGCGTAGTCCTCGACCTGGTCGCGGTCGATCTTGCCGACGCCGAAATAGTGGCTCTCGGGATGGCCGAAATAAAGGCCGGAGACCGAGGCCGGCGGGTTCATGGCGAAGCTTTCGGTCAGATGCATTCCCGCATTGGCTTCCGCCTGCAACAGCTTGAACAATGTAGCCTTTTCAGTGTGGTCCGGCTGGGCCGGATAGCCCGGCGCGGGGCGGATGCCCTGATACCGTTCGGCGATCAGGTCCTCGACCGTGGTCGCCTCGTCCGGCGCATAGCCCCACAGTTCGGTGCGCACCTTGCGGTGCAGGGCCTCGGCGAAGGCCTCCGCCAGACGGTCGGCCAGGGCCGTGGCCATGATCGCCGAATAGTCGTCGCCCGCCGCCTTGAACGCCGCCGCCTTCTCCAGCTCGCCATGCCCGGCGGTGACGGCGAAGGCCCCGATCCAGTCCTCGCCGTCCTCGGCGACGAAGTCGGACAGGCACAGGTTGGGTTTGCCGCTGCTCTTGGCGATCTGCTGGCGCAGGCCGTGGAACCGGGCCAGTTCGGTCGTGCGCGTCTCATCGCTCCAGACCACGATGTCGTCGCCCCTCGCATTGGCGGGCCAGAATCCGACCACGCCGCGCGCCGTGTACCAGCGCTCCTCGACGATCCGCCTCAGCATCGCCCGGGCGTCCCTGAACAGGTCGCGCGCCGCCGCGCCGACGATCTCGTCCTCGAGGATCAGCGGATAGCGGCCGATGAGTTCCCAGCTGGCGAAGAAAGGCGTCCAGTCGATGTGGTCGGCGAGGTCCTGCAGATCCCAGCCGTCGAAGGCCTTCACGCCCAGGAAGGACGGTCGGGGAGGGGGCGCCGGCCGCTGGGGCCGGAAGCGGTTGGCCCGCGCCGCCGGCAGGGCCGCTCGTGCCTTGACCGTCTGGCCGCGCGCGAACTGCTCGCGGATACGGACATATTCGTCGCGTGTCGCCGCCTCGTTCCGGGCCTTCTCGGCTGGCGACAGCAGGCCGGAGACCACGCCCACGGCCCGGCTGGCGTCGACCACATAGGTGGTGGAGCCGCGGCGATAGGCCGGCTCGCCCTTGACCGCCGTGTGCGGCCGGCTGGTTGTCGCGCGGGCGCTGCG
>JAAXIW010000252.1 GCA_012270135.1 Brevundimonas sp.
TCCGCGGTCGCGAAATGGCCCACCCGGAACTGGGCATGAAGCTGCTCAACAAGGTGCAGGCCGACTTCGAAGAGGTCGCCAAGGTCGAATACGCGCCGCGCATGGAAGGCCGGCAGATGATCATGATCCTGGCGCCCCGATAGTCGCCGCAGGCTGGGGGGCGTAGTGCGGGCTGGATTGTGGGCGCGGGCCAGTTCGGCCCTTCTCTGTCTGACGTTTTGGGCGACTGCGACCGTTGCCGCCGCCCACTCCGGCGCGGCGCCAGAGCCCCGGATCGATCCCGCGCCACTTCAGGTCTACGGCGCACTGCCATCGCTAGAGCTTGTCCAGCTCTCGCCCTCGGGTCGCCGGATAGCCTTCGTCAACGTTACGGGCGAGCAGCGCCGACTGGTGTTGGTCGATCTGGTCACGCTGGAGCAGCTGGGCAACATCGGTGTGGGATCGGCCAAGGTTCGCGATCTGCAGTGGATCGGCGAGGGCCGCGTGCTTGTCACCACTTCGGAGACTGCATCCGCTCTGAACCTCGGGGTCGATGTAACCGAAATGTTCGTGGGACAGGTCTACGACCCGGCATCCGGCCGCGCGACGACCTTGCTGGCGAACACGCGCGGACTGTTTCCGGCACTTCTGAGCGGGGTGACGATCGTCGGTGAAGACGGCGATCAGGAGCTGATGGTGCGCGCCTTTTCCGTCGAGCGGCCGGAGCGCATCGATCTTTACCGCGTCGATCCCGACACCGGCAGGGCCCGACTCGCCGAGGTGATGTTCGCCGGGATCGACGATTTCGTCCTCGACCCGGTCTCGCGACGAACCGCGGCGCGAAGCGAGTACGACAGCCGGACGGGGAACTGGACCCTGTATGTGCGCCCCGACGACGGGGCCTTCCGCGAAGTCTGGCGGACCACCGCTCCGATCGACATCCCGACGCTGATGGGCATGGGACCGGAGGGAGACAGCGTTATCGTGGCGGCCGAACGGCCGGACCTTACCCAGGCCGGCCAAGAGGACGCCCGGTTCTTCGAGGTCGATCTGGAGACCGGGGCATGGCAGGCCCTGCGGTTCGACTTCCCGCCCGAGTCGCTGTGGTTTCATCCCGTGACCGGCCGGCTCATCGGCGCCGGGCGGATCGAACGCGACCGCCATGACCATGCCTTCTCCGACCCCGATGCGGGCCGCCTCTGGGCCATGGTTGACACCGCCCTGCCCGACGCCTCGCTCGAAATCGTCAGCTGGAGCGACGATCTCAAACACGCCGTCGTCTTCGCCAGCGGTCCGAGCGATTCAGGCACCTACTTTCTGCTGGACGTGGAGGCCGCCGCGCTGAACGGGATCGGGTCCGCCTATCCGGAGATCGCCGCCGACCAGGTCGCGCCGGTGCGTCCCGTCGCCTATGCGGCGGCCGATGGCCTGCAAATCCCCGGCTATCTGACCACGCCGCCCGGACTTGAGGATCCGAAAAACCTGCCGCTGGTCGTGCTCCCCCACGGCGGCCCGGCCTCGCGCGACACCTTCGGCTTCGACTGGTGGGCCCAGGCCCTCGCCTCCCGCGGGTTCGCCGTTCTTCAACCGAATTTTCGGGGCTCCATCGGCTACGGCGACGATTTCGCCGAGGCCGGATACGGCGAGTGGGGCCGCAAGATGCAGACCGACCTGTCCGACGGCGTACGCTGGCTGGCGTCGGAAGGTGTGATCGATCCGGCGCGCGTCTGCATCGTCGGCGCCAGCTACGGCGGCTATGCGGCGATGGCAGGTCCGACGCTGGATGTGGGCGTCTATCGCTGCGCCGTCTCGGTGAACGGGGTCTCCGACCTGCGCCGCATGGTGGAGGCCGAGGCGAGGGGCCGCGAACATCGCGACAACGAGGTGGTCCGGTACTGGGCCCGCTTTATGGGCGTGGAGCGGCTGGGCGACAGATCGTTGGACGAGCGGTCTCCCGCCCGCCTGGCCGCCCGCGCCGACGCGCCGATACTGCTGATCCATGGCCGGGACGACACGGTGGTGCCCATCGAACAGAGCCGGGTTATGGCCCAGGCCCTGCGCCGGGCCGGCAAGCCGGTCGAGCTCGTCGAGCTGGACGGCGAGGACCACTGGCTATCCCGGGCGAACACCCGGCAGCGGATGTTGAGCGAGACCCTGCGGTTCCTCGAGGCCCACAACCCGCCGGACTGACATGACGGCCTGCCTTCGGGCGTCGGCGCCCGCGCCTCCCTCCTGCCACACGGCCGACTGCCCTTCCAGGGCGAGCACGACCACCTGCCACCCGTCGGTGCCCAGTACGATTTCATCATCCGCGGTGGCCGCCCCCTCCAACAACTGGGCACCCTCCTCTGGCAGCTGGGCCATCAACGGCCCACAGCTGAGCAGAAGGCCCATCCACACGGAGATTCTCCGCACTGCTCGACCGCTCCCCATTGGACTCATCCCC
>JAAXIW010000162.1:0-1295 GCA_012270135.1 Brevundimonas sp.
AGCCATTGGCCACCACCGTTCGCCTGTGCTGCTCGACCCTGCCGACGAGCACAATTGGATCGAACCCGTAACACCCCTAAGCGAATTGACCGCCCTGCTCCGGCCCATCCCCGACGGCACGCTCAACGCCTACCCCATCGATCCGGGCATCAAGAATCCCCGGCTCAACGGCACCACCCTGCTGCAGCCCACCGGCGAGCGCATCTTCCCGGAATACGACTACGAACTCCACCAGTCGCTGGAGATGTTCGGCATGGGCGAATCCCGGGCGCGCAAACTCCGGGGCCGCGAATCGGAGAGCGGTCAAGGCAGCCTCTTCTGAATCCCCGCCGTTTCCCGCCGCCATGTTCCTGAACACCCATTCGTGGTTCAGCCTCCGCTACGGCGTCCTGCGCCCGGAGGAACTCCTCGCCGAAGCGCAGGCGGCGGGCGTGACGTGCCTGGCCCTCACCGACGTGCACTGCACCGCCGGAGGCCCGGATTTCGCACGGCTGGCCCCGAAGTACGGCGTGCGTCCCGTGCTCGGTGTCGACTTCCGCGACGGAGCGATCCAGCGCTACGTCGGCCTCGCCCGCGACCACGACGGCTACGAGCGGCTCTGCGGCTTCCTCTCCGGCCTGCTGCACGAGGGACACGCCGGCAAGCCCGCCCGGATTCCGGACCGCGCCCCGGCCCTCGAGGGCGTGGTGTGGGTCTACCCGTGGGCGCGGCGGGCGGAGCGGACCACGGATGGCGCCCCGCGGTCTCCCTGGCAGCAGCCCGGCGGCCTGCGCCCCGACGAATGCGTGGGCGTCCGACCCGGCGAACTCGGCGCCCTCCGGCTGGCCCTCCAGCGCGACCCCGGGGGCACCCCGCGCGGCCGCAGGGTGGCCCTCCCTTCGGGCAGCTTCCGCCCCGACCGCGCCCCCCACGCCACCCGCGTCATCGCCACCCGGCAGGCGAACGCGGCGGCGGCCTACAAGGACATGATCGCCGGCAGCGCGGCCGCCGACATCCTCTACACCCCCTACTTCACGGGCGTGCCGGGCAACTACCTCACGCCGAGCATCCGCGCCGCCGGGCTCGATCCCGAGGCGCTGCCGGCGCGCGACAAGACCGCGATGAATTTCGGCAGCGGCAGCGTGAAGGCGTGGCGGGACGTCTGGGGCGCCGGCCAGGGCGTCGGCCACATCCACGAGGCGCCGCCGGCCGCCGAGATCGTCGCCCGCCTCAAGGCCGAGTACGACGCCGCCCGCGCCGCCTTGTTCGCCGGCGAGACGGTGCCGACCCAGCTCAAGCAGGCCGCCGAGTAAGCC
>JAAXIW010000162.1:1305-2413 GCA_012270135.1 Brevundimonas sp.
GGGAATACGCGACGGCGCGGGCGCGGACGGCCGGCAGCGCGGCGGACTACGCGGCGGACCGCGCCGGCGGGGTCGCCCCGTGAGCGGCCGCGTCGCCGATGCGGAGCCCGGGATCCGGCTCGTCACGATCGACCGGCCGGAGCGGCGCACCGCACTCGACCTGGCGCCCTACGCGGGCCTGACCGACGCCCTGGACCCGGCGGGAAGGGACGCGGAGGTGCGCGCCCTCGTCCTCACCGGCGCGGGCGGCTGCTTCACCGCCGGCAACGATCTCAAGGATTTCCAGGACGTCGAGACCGCGGGCGCCAGCCCCGGCCTGACTTTCCTCAAGGCCCTGCGCGCCTGCCCGCTCCCGGTCGTGGCCGCCGTGGAGGGCCACGCGGTCGGCATCGGCACGACGCTGCTGCTCCACTGCGACCTCGCCTACGCGGGGGACGGGGCGCGGTTCCGCCTGCCGTTCACGGCCCTGGGCCTCAGTCCGGAGGGCGGGTCGAGTTACCTGCTGCCCCTGGTGGCGGGATCGAAGCGCGCCGCCGAGCTGCTGATGCTCGGCGAGCCCTTCACGGCCGCGGACGCCGCCGCGGCCGGCCTGATCAACGCCGCCGTCCCGGCCGGGACGGCCCTGGAGACCGCTCTGACCAAGGCGCGCGCGCTCGCCGCCCTGCCCCGGGTCTCGATCGCCGCCACCAAGCAGGCCCTGCGCCGCGGCCACGACGACAGCGTCGCCCGCGCCCTCGACGCGGAGGCGGAGGTCTTCCACGCCCTCCGCCGCGGTCCGGCGGCGCAGGCGGCCTTCGCGGCGTTCCTGCGCCGATGAGCGGGCCGATGGAGGCGGATGCGGGCCTGCGCACCGGATCCGACGGCGCCGAGCCCGACGCTGGCGGGTCCGACGCAGGCGGGTCCGGCGCGAAGGAGGACCGGCACTTCGTCACGGCGCTCGCCCGGGGGCTGTCGGTGCTCGCCTGCTTCGGCCCGGGGCGCACGAGCCTCGCCAACCACGACATCGCGGAGGCCTGCGGGCTGCCGCGCTCCACCGTGTCGCGGCTGACCTACACGCTGACCAAGCTCGGCTACCTGCAGCACATGCCCGAGCTCAGCGCGATGGTGG
>JAAXIW010000082.1 GCA_012270135.1 Brevundimonas sp.
CGGGCGCCGGCGGGGCTGGAGGCCGTCAGGATCGCGGTCTGGTCCTCGAGGAAGCCCTGGGCGACCCTGCGGCGGCGGATCGAGGAGATGACCTTCGAGCGCAGCACGATGTTGCGGTGAAGAGTCTCGCGGCGCAGGTCGAGGTAGCGGTGCTTGAGGCGGATTTCCTCGGGGTATTCCGGCTCGCCGAAGACCGGCAGCGGCAGTTCGGCCGCTTCCGACAGGACCTCGACCGACTGGACGCGGATCTCGATCTCGCCGGTCGGCAGATTCGGGTTCACCACCGCGGCCGCGCGGGCGATCACCTCGCCGTCGATGCGGATGACGCTCTCGGCGCGCAGGCGCTCGACCGCCTCGAAGCCCGGCGTTTCGGGGTGCAGGACAAGCTGGGTCAGGCCGTAGTGGTCGCGCAGGTCGACGAACAGCAGGCCGCCGTGATCGCGCTTGCGGTGCACCCAGCCAGACAGGCGGACATTCGAGCCGGCGTCGGCCAAACGGAGGGCGCCGCAGGTGTGGGAGCGGTAGGCGTGCATGGGCGGTTCGTCTTGGATCAGGGCCCGCGAGGGGCGCAATTCGGGAGGCCGGAAGGGCGCATCATCGCCCCGGAAAGTCAAGGCTGGGGGCCGTTCCACCGCGGAGTCGACCGGCTTCGCCCGGGCCAAAAAAAACAGGTGTGGCGGAGTCGGCAGAGTCGGCAAGGTCGCGGAGAAACGGTGTGGCGGAGACGACAGAGTCGACATCAGCCCGGCGGGCGCCCCATGACCGGACGATCCCGCCCTGCCGGCTGCGCGGCTGCCACGGCGGAGCGGCGGCGGTTCGATTGTGGGAAGGCGGGACATGCGAGCATGATAAACGCGGCGCTTCCCCAGTCGGGAAGATCGCGTTTAGCGAGGGCGAGACCCGTTGAAATCGTGGCGTAATCTCCGCTGAACCCGACTATATTTTCACGGATTGCCAGCACAGCGTCATGCCGTGGGGTGGGTCCGGATGCGACGCATGACGGTGAAGCATCCACAAGATGAGCGGGACTATTCACGGATGCGGCGTCGTGCCCGGCGGACGGGAGACGGCGTCTGCTATGATGAACGCGATGACCGCCCGCCCCTCGCCGCCTGACCAGATGCGCCTGCCGCTGCAGCGCGACCTGCCCGAGGGCGCGGAGGGGTTCGTGGTGTCGGACAGCAACCGCGCGGCGCAGGAGGCGCTGGCGGAGTGGCCCGATCTGATCGGCGGCGTGCTGGCGCTCTACGGGCCGGAGGGCGCGGGCAAGAGCCGGCTGGCGCAGGTGTGGGCCGAACGGGTCGGCGCCGTGGCCCTGCACGGGGCCGAGGCGGCGCTGATCGACCCGCTGGAGCTGGAAGGCCGGCCGGTGCTGCTGGACCGGGCCTGCGACGTGGACGACGAGACCCTGTTCCACCTTTTCAACCTGGCCCAGGCGCCGGGCGGGGCCCTGCTGCTGGCGGCGCGCGAGCCGCCCTCGGCGTGGAAGACCGACCTGCCCGACCTGCGCTCGCGGCTGGACGCGGTGCGGACGGTGGCGGTCGAGGCCCCGGACGACGCCGTGCTGGCGGCCATGCTGGAGGCGCGGTTCGCCGAACGCGGCATCCGGCCGGCCAGGGACGTCGTGCCGTATCTGCTGCGCCGCATCGACCGGTCGGCGGCGGCGGCGGCGGATGTGGTGGAACGGCTGGACGCGCTGCACCGGCCGGTGACGCGGGCGCTGGCCCGGGCGGTGGTGGAGGGGGGCGAGGAGAGCGGGGAGCTGTTCGGAGACTGACAGTCCTTCTCCCCTTGCGGGAGAAGGTGGCCGAGCGAAGCGAGGTCGGATGAGGGGTCGCGCGGAAAGGGCGGAGAGACCCCTCATCCGCCCCTCCGGGGCACCTTCTCCCGCAAGGGGAGAAGGGCGCAGATTTACAGCCCCAGCTTCGCCTTCAGGATGTCGTTGACCGCGGCGGGGTTGGCCTTGCCGCCGGTGGCCTTCATGACCTGGCCGACGAACCAGCCGATGGCCTGGGGCTTTTCGGCGACGGCGGCGGCCTTGTCGGGGTTGGCGGCGATGATGTCGTCGACGGCCTTTTCGATGGCGCCGGCATCCGTGACCTGTTTGAGGCCGTGCTTTTCGACGACCTCGGCGGGCCCGCCTTCGCCGTTCCAGACGTAGTCGAAGACCTCCTTGGCGATCTTCGAGGAGATCACGTCGGTCTCGATCAGCTCGACCAGCTGGGCGACATGGGCGGCCGGGACCGGGCTCTGGTCGAAGTCCAGGTCGTTCGCGGCGAGGCGGGCCGACAGTTCGTTGGTGACCCAGTTGGCGACCAGTTTGGCGTCGCGTCCCTTGGCGGCGGCCTCGAAATAGTCGGCCTTGGCCTGCTCCGAGATCAGCACCACGGCGTCGTATTGCG
>JAAXIW010000203.1 GCA_012270135.1 Brevundimonas sp.
GAGCAGCGGTTTTGTAAACCGAAGGTCGCGGGTTCGATTCCTGCAACCGGCACCAGTCACGTCAGGTCTTGCGGGCGCCGCAAGCCCGGGAGGCATGGGTTCCCTTTTGGGCCCCGCTCAGCATCTGGGCGCCGATCGGGCTGCATGCAGGCGCGCGAAATGCCCGGCCGCGTCGGCCCCGAACAACAGCGGATCCGCCGAATGTGCGTCCTCGATGACGGCGAGAACGGCGTCGATAGCCTCCTCTCGCGTAGGCCGGCCGCCCTGAACCAGCCTTTCCAGCAGCTCCGGCAGCATATCCCGACGATCCCGCGCCTGGGCCTTCAGGGCCTTGGTGCTGGGCCGCATCAACTCAGGTGACCGGGCAGCTGGACGAAATCTCGCCAACTCGAAACCACCGACAACAGCTTCGACCGGCGCGAACTCCGGCAGAGCGTCGAGAGTCAGCGGAGCGACGGCCAAGGGCGCGTCTCTGCGTGTCTCTGGCGCGCCCTCGAACGGCTCCCCGGTCAGGACGTCGATCGTTTCGGCCGCGCGGCGTTTGCCGCAACGGCGGCAACGGTCGGAGCCATGACGCTCGGACCAGTAGAAATCATGCCTGCACAGCAATGGTTTGAGCGGCAACTGCATGGTCGACTCCCCGGACCAGCAACGAATCACCGAATCCGAAAGGTTTTGTCAACCATGGTTCTGTGACAGCCGCTCTAACCTCCGCCGAGCGCGACCGCCACGCGGTAGGTCAGAAAAGCCGACAGATAGGCGAGGCCGAACATGTAGACGACCATCACCCACATCCATTTCCATGAGTTGGTCTCGCGCTTGACCACGCCCAGGGTGGCCACGCACTGCGGGGCGAAGACGTACCAGGCGAGGAAGGCCAGGCCGGTGGCCAGCGACCACTGACCAGCGAGGGTCGTGGCGAGTACCGCGGTGGCCGTCTCTGGATCGGCGACCGCATAGACGGTGCCGAGGGCGGCCACCGCCACCTCCCGCGCGGCCATGCCGGGGATCAGGGCGACGACCATCTGCCAGTTGAACCCGATTGGCGCGAAGATCGGCTCGAGCGTCCGCCCCAACATGCCGGCGAAGGAATAGTCGATCGCCGGCTGGGTCGCGCCTTCCGGCGGATACGGGAAGGTCGATAACGCCCAGACCAGCACCATCAGCGGGAGGATGATCCGCCCGGCCCGCTCGAGGAATATGCGCGCCCGAAGCCACAGATTGAACAGCACGCTGCGCACATCCGGCGCCTTGTACGCCGGAAGCTCCATCATGAACGGCTCGACCGCGCCGCGCCAGAAGATGCGCCGGATCACAAACGACACCGCCAGCGCGCTGAGAATGCCCGCCGCATAGAGACCGAACATCACCAGCCCCTGCATATTGGCGAAGCCCCACACCGTCTGGTTCGGAATAAAGGCGGCGATGATCAGGGTATAGACCGGGATCCGCGCCGAACAGGGCATCAGGGGCGCGCCCATCATGGTGGTCAGCCGGTCCCGTTTGGAGTCGATCACCCGGGCCGCCATCACGCCCGGAATGGCGCAGGCGAAGCTGGACAGCAGAGGAATGAAGGCCCGTCCGTGCAGGCCCGCCCCGCCCATGATCCGGTCCATCAGGAAGGCGGCCCGGGCCATGTAGCCGAAGTCCTCGAGCAGGATGATGAACAGGAACAGGATCAGAATCTGAGGCAGGAAGACCAGCACGCTGCCGACACCCGAGATCAGGCCATCCACGATCAGACTCTGCCAGATGCCGTCCGGCATCACCGCCGCAACGCCGACGCCGAGCGCGCCCAGGCCGGCCTCGATCCCGTCCATCAAGGGCGTCGCCCATGTGAACACCGCCTGGAACATGACAAACAGCAGTCCGAACAGGATGGCCAGCCCGGCGACCGGATGCAGCAGGACGGAATCAAACCGGCCGGTGAGGGTGTCCGGCCGTTCCGGCGGTCGGACACAGGCTCTCATGATGCGCTCGGCCTCGCGGGCCTTGCTGCGCAGGGCCTCGGCGTCTGGCGCGGTCCAGGCGCTCTCCGCTGTCGCGGAAAAGGGGCCGGCGGCGGCCTCGACGGCCGCGACCAACTCGTCGATCCCCCGTTTGCGGGTTGCGGTGGTGGGAACGACCGGCACGCCCAGTTCGGCCCGGAGCTTCTCCAGATCGATCCGCAGCCCCTGTCGCTGGGCGATGTCGTACATGTTCAGGGCCAGCACCATCGGACGGCCGACAGCCTTCAGCTCGAGGATCAGCCGCAGAACCAGCCGCAGATTGGTGGCGTCGGCGACTGCGACGATGACATCGGGCGGAACCTCGCCGGCCAGGCGCCGCAGCACGGCGTCGCGCGTGACTTCCTCGGCGGGACTGCGAGCGCGGCGCGCATCGGTGCCCGGCTGGTAGGG
>JAAXIW010000380.1 GCA_012270135.1 Brevundimonas sp.
CCCCCTTGGGGGGCGACACCTGTCCCATCGGCTCGGCGGACTTCGGAGCGCTCCCGGATACTGCACAGCCCCCCCAGCCCCCCTGGATCACTCCATTCAAGGGCTCCGGCGGGTCGATGCTTCCTCCAAGCGAGACGCCCGCTCCGCCACCCTCCCCCTCCGGCAGAGCGGGCGTTTTGCTGTCCGGCGTCCGGCTGGGATCAGGGCAGGGTGATCTCGACCGGCTCGCCGCTCCGCATGACCGACAGGATGCGCTGGCCGCCCCCCTCCAGAGCGCGGGCGAGAGCGTCCAGATCCGCCACCGGGCTGTCGTCGACGAGACGGATCATATCGCCGGCCTGCAGGCCCGCGCCTGCGGCGACGGAGCCGCCCTCGACGGCGAACACCTGAAGTCCGTCGGCGCCTGTCCGGGCGCTCAGGCCGCGCGAGACGACAACGCCGGACCCGACCACGACCGAGCGATCGCCCGGGGCCTCGACGGTCAGGGTCGCCCGCCCCTCGCGGCCGTCGCGCAGATAGACGACCTGCACCTGGGTTCCGGGCTGGGCGATGCCGATGGTCGCCGCCACCGTGCCGGCGTTGGACACCGGGCGGTTCTGGATGCGGGTGACGACGTCGCCGCGCCGCAGGCCGGCGGCCTCCGCCGACGAGCCGGGGGCCACGCTCTCGACCACGGCGCCGCGCACGATGCCGAGGCCGAAGTCGCGCGAGCGCTCGGCGTTGAGTGAGCCGAGTATGGCGCCGGTCGAGCCGCGCCTGACCTCGCCGATCGTGCGCAGCTGGTCGACCACGTACATCAGGATGCGGCTCGGCACGGCGAAGGCGATGCCGTCGTTGCCGCCGCCACCGCCCGAGAGGATGGAGGTGTTGATGCCGATCAGCCGGCCGCGACTGTCCAGCAGCGGTCCGCCGGAATTGCCGGAATTCACCGCGGCGTCGGTCTGGATATAGTCCTCGATCCGGTCGCCCATGCCGGACCGGCCGAGGCCCGAGATCACGCCCATGGTCAGGGTCTGGTCGAGGCCCAGCGGGTAGCCGACGGCGAAGGCCAGGTCGCCGGTGCGAAGCTGGTCGGAATCGACGATCTCGATCTCCGACAGGCCGGACGCGTCGAATTTCAGCACGGCGAGGTCCGTGGCCTTGTCGGTGCCGACGAGGACCGCGTCGAAAATGCGCCCGTCGGTCAGGTCGACGGTGAATTTCCGGCCGCCCTCGACGACGTGATTGTTGGTGACCACGATCCCCTCGCGGGCGTCGATGATGGCGCCTGAGCCGCTGGAGATCGGCCGCGGCTCGTTCTCGCCGGAGCTGGGTCCTTCGGACTGGCCAAGGGTGGTCACCTGCACCACGGCCGGCAGAGCCTGTTCGAGGCCTTCCGCGAAGCTGAACACGCCGCGTCGCGCGTCGTACGGGATCGGCCCCTGCGGCGTGGACTGGGCCGCGGCCGCGGTCGCCCCCAGCAGGGGAACCGCCATGGCCAGCGCCAGAATCGACAGGCCTTGGGCCCGATTGGTGGAACGCCGCATCGCCAGTCCCCTGATAGTTGGCGCGAGCCTAGCGCGAGAAACGCGCCGTGACGACAGCCCCCGGCTCGGCGTCATCCACCGTCATGGATGCGCCGTGTCGTTTCAGTATCGCCCGAACGAAAGCCAGACCCATGCCATGGCTCTCGCGCGCCTCGCCGTCGATGTCCGGTTGCGGCCGCTGGCCGGGCCTGAACCCCGGCCCCTGGTCGGCGACAGACAGCTCCGGATGACCGTTCCGCACGGCGGCGGTCAGGGTCACCACCCCGCCCTCGGGCGAGAATTTGACCGCGTTGTCGACCAGATTGGTCACCGCCCGCTGAAGCAGCGACCGCACCCCCAGCACGGCGGCCGGTTCGCTCTCCACCCGGATGGAGACGCCCCGCTCTTCGGCCAGCGGCTGGTAGAGGTCCGCGGCCTGCGAGGCCAACTCGTCCAGCCGCACGCTCTCGAACACCCAGGCCTCGCCGTCGCGCAGAGCCATGGCCTCGTTCATCGAGCGGGAGATCTGGGCCAGGTCCGAGCGGGCCTCGTCGACCAGCTTGCGCGCCTCTGGCGTCGCCGCTGTCGCCCGTAGCCGTTCGAGGCGCACGGCGGCGCGGGCCAGAGGGGTGCGGAAGTCATGGGCCAGCTGGTCGGCGGAATCCCGCAGCCAGCTCAGCAGTTCGTCGAGCCGGTCGAGGGTGCGGTTCACCTGGCCGGTCAATTCGGTCAGTTCCGGCGCGAGGGCGGTTTCCGGCGCCCGCAGCGAGAAGTCGCCGACGGCGGCGCGATCGAGGGCCCGGCTGACGTCCGCCACGGCCGTCGTCAGTCTCCGGCGGGCCACGGCGGCGGCGGCCAGTCCGATGACCAGAAGCAGCAGGCCGGTGCCGATC
>JAAXIW010000105.1 GCA_012270135.1 Brevundimonas sp.
TCGGCGACTTCGGCTTTGCCCTGGGCATCATCACCGTCTTCTGGATGTTCGGCACCATCGAGTTCGCCGAGCTGTTCCCGATGATCGCCGCGCGTGAAGGCACGGGCTGGGAGTTCCTGGGACACACCTGGTCGGCGCTCGATCTCGCCGGCGTGCTGCTGTTCATCGGCGCCATGGGCAAGTCGGCCCAGTTCTTCCTGCACACCTGGCTGCCCGACGCCATGGAGGGTCCGACCCCGGTGTCGGCCCTGATCCACGCCGCGACCATGGTCACGGCCGGCGTCTACATGGTCTGCCTGCTGTCGCCGATCTACGAATACGCGCCCTACGCCAGCCAGGTGATCGCCCTGACCGGCGCGGTGACGGCCCTGTTCGCGGCGACCGTCGGCCTGGCCCAGAACGACATCAAGCGGGTCATCGCCTATTCGACCTGTTCGCAGCTCGGCTACATGTTCTTCGCCGCCGGCGTGGGCGCCTATGAGGCGGCCATGTTCCACCTGTTCACCCACGCCTTCTTCAAGGCCCTGCTGTTCCTCGGCGCCGGCTCGGTGATCCACGGCATGCATCACGAACAGGACATGCGGAAGATGGGCGGGCTGTGGAAGCTGCTGCCGATCACCTATGCGGTGATGATGATCGGCACCGTCGCCATCACGGGTCTGGGCATTCCGGGCATCGGCGGTCTGGCGGGCTTCTACTCGAAGGACATCGTCATCGAGAGTGCATTCGCGGCGGCGGCCAGCAACCACTCGCCGATGGGTCTGTTCGCCTTCCTCGTCGGCATCCTCGCCGCGGGCCTGACCGCCTACTATTCGTGGCGGCTGATCTTCATGACCTTCCATAACAAGCCGGTGTGGAAGGAAGAGGACGCGCACCACGCCGACGACCACGCTACGGACGCGCAGCTGGAGACCCACTCCGAGCCGCTGGCGGACGCTCATGCCGATGATGGGCACGCTCATGACGATCACCACCATCACGGCCCGCTGAAGCCGCACGAGAGCCCCTGGGTCATGCTCGCGCCGCTGCTGCTGCTGTCGATCGGCGCGATCGCGGCCGGCTTCCTGTTCGAGCCGTTCTTCACGGGCCACCATGAAAACGAATTCTGGCGCGGCGCCATCTTCACCGGCGCGGCCAATCACGTCCTGCACGAGGCCCACGCCGTTCCGACCTGGGTGAAGTGGTCGCCGCTGATCCTGACCCTGATCGGCACCTTCGCCGCCTTCTGGCTCTATGTCCTGAAGGAAGGCATGGCGCGCCGCATGGCCGACCGTGGCGGCGTCATCCACGGCTTCCTCTACAACAAGTGGTATTTCGACGAGCTCTATGACGTCGTCTTCGTGCGCGGCGCCAAGGCCGTCGGCGACCTGTTCTGGAAGATCGGCGACGTGAAGATCATCGACGGGCTCGGTCCCAACGGCGCGGCCTGGGCGGCGCTGAAATCCGCGGCCAGACTGGGCAAGCTCCAGTCCGGCTATGTCTACCACTATGCGTTCGTGATGCTGCTCGGCGTGGCCGCCTTCCTCGCCTTCGCCATCTATGCGTGGGGAGCCTGATCTTGCCCCAGATCCCCTTCATTCTCAGCGTCGTCACCTTCCTGCCGCTGGTCGGCGCGGGTCTGATCCTGCTGGCCCGGCTGCTCGGCAAGGGCGACGCGGCCGGCGCGGCGCGCTGGATCGCCCTCGTCACGACGCTGGCGACCCTGGCCGTCTCGGCCGTGCTGGTCGCCGGCTTCGACGCCTCGAACGCGGCCTATCAGTTCGTGGCGCGCGACGGCTGGTGAGCGGGCGCGGAATACCATTTGGGCGTCGACGGGATCTCGATCCTGTTCGTGCTGCTGACCGCCTTCCTGATGCCCATCTGCATCATCGCCAGCTGGACCACGATCAAGGACCGGGTGGTTGACTACATGATCGCCTTCCTCGTGCTGGAGACGCTGGTCATCGGCGTCTTCACCGCGCTGGACCTGTTCCTGTTCTACATCTTCTTCGAAGGCACCCTGGTGCCGATGTTCATCATCATCGGGGTGTGGGGCGGGGCGAACCGCATCTACGCGGCCTACAAATTCTTCCTCTACACCCTGCTCGGATCGGTGCTGATGCTGCTGGCCATGCTGTGGATGGCCTTTGAGGCGGGCACCACCAGCATCCCGGCATTGAAGGAATTCGCCTTCCCGGCCTACGCCCAGCCGCTCCTGTGGCTGGCCTTCTTCGCCTCATTCGCGGTCAAGATGCCGATGTGGCCGGTGCACACCTGGTTGCCCGACGCCCACGTGCAGGCGCCGACGGCGGGCTCGGTCATTCTCGCCGGCATCCTGCTGAAGCTCGGCGGCTACGGCTTCCTGCTGTTCAACCTGCCGATGTTCCCGCTGGCGTCGGAGA
>JAAXIW010000229.1 GCA_012270135.1 Brevundimonas sp.
GTCGTGTCCTTTGTGGTTTCTCTTCTTCGTGGTCGTTGTGATGAACCCGCGTCGGGCAGCGGCCCGCGCCGCCGGCCCCGGATGACGAAGGGAGCGGGCGCTCCCCCTACCGCCCGGCGACGGGCAGGTGGCGGGCGAGGAAGGTTTCGATTTCGGTCAGGACGAGGGCCTCGTTCTTCGTCGACCAGCCGTTGTGCCCCTCGTTCTCGAGCTCGACCAGTTTCACCTCGACGCCGGCGCGCTTGAGGGCGCGTTCCATGTCCCGCGACTGGGCGAAGGGCGTCAGGTCGTCGAGGGAGCCGTGGATCAGCAGGGTCGGCGCGCGCCAGTCGTCGACGTGGCGCACCGGCGAGGTGGCCTCCAGCCGGGCGCGGTCCGCGCCCGGGTCGCCGATCGAGCGGAGCCAGTAGGCGTAGGTGTCGGAATCCGCGCCGTTCTCGCGGCGGGCGTGGGCCATCAGGGCCGGGAGGTCGCTGACCCCGGCCACGGAGATGACGCAGCGGTAGAGGTCGGCTTGTTTGGCTCCGCCCCACAGCGCCGCATAGCCGCCGTAGCTGGCGCCGAGGATGCAGACCTGCGACCGGTCGACCAGACCCTCGCGGGCCAGCTGGTCGACCCCGGCGGTGATGTCGTCCTGCATCAGCCCGCCCCACTGGCCGTAGCCGGCCTCGGCGAAGTCGCGCCCCATGCCGGCGGAGCCGCGGAAATTCGGCTGGAACACCTGATAGCCGCGGCTGGCGAGGAACTGGGCCCACATGTCCCAGGTCAGCTGGTCGCGGACCTCGGGGCCGCCGTGCGGCATGACGATCAGGGGCGCGGCGGCGCCGGTGTCGTTGGCCGGCCGGGTCAGGTAGCCGAACAGGGCGGTCCCGTCCGCGGCCCGGTAGTCATAGCGGAAGGCGCGGCCGAGGCCGGCCTCGGGCAGGCCGTCGTGGGCGGCGCCGATCAGTTCGAGCCGCTGCTCCCCGACCCGGTAGAGGTAGAAGGATCCCGGGTTGTGGGGCGCCGTCACCTGCAGCGCCCAGAGGCCGCCGTCGTCGGAGCGGGAAGCGATGCGGATGCCGGCGTCCTCTCCGAAATGGCGGCGCAGGGCGGTCATCACCGCCTCCCGTTCCGGGTCATCGAAGCGGCAGCGGAAGGTGTCGGAGACCACGCAGCCGCCGAGGAAGGCGTTGGTGTCGAGGTCGACCACCAGGCCGGCGGCGTCGTACTGCGCGTCCCGGAAGATGGCCGGGCCGAGCGTGCGGGTGCGGAAGTCGTAGACGTGGACGCCGGCGATCGACTCGGCGTCATCGTCGCCGGGCCGGACGATCACATAGACCTGCCCCGGCGCCTCGGCCGCGCCGACGAAGGCGTAGTCGGGCAGGTCGCGGATGTCGTCCTTCTTCAGCCGGAACACCTCGGTCCACCGGCCGTCCGCGCCGCGGGCCTCCATGACCAGGACCTTGTCGAGCACGCCGCGCCGTACGGTGCGTCCGACGATGTTGCCGTCGCGGTCGGTGACGTAGTCGAGGGCGTTGCGGTCCCCGTTCTCGACCTGCTCGGCCTCGCCGGTGAGGATGTCGATGCGGGCCACGTCCAGACCGTTCTGGCGATAGGTCATCAGGATGTGGCCGGGGTCGTTGCGCAGCATGTCGAGCACCGGGCCGGGCCGGCCGTCGCGCGTGGAGGGCGGCTTGATCTCGATGAAGCCGCCGCCGTCGCGCGCCACCGAGAACAGGCCCTGGCCGTAGCGCCAGTTGCGGACGTCGCCGTCGGCCCGGTTGCCGTGCCTCTGGATGTCCAGCAGCGTCATCTTGACGATCAGCCGGTCCTCGCCCTTCCAGCGGAACCAGTCGATGAACTGGCCGCCGAAATCCTCGTTGGCGGTGCTGGCCATCACAGCGGTCGAGGTCCCGTCCTGAAGGTCGTGAACGTGCAGGGTGCGGACGTCGCCGGCGCGGCGGATGAAGGCCAGGTAGCGGCCCGACGGCGACAGGGCCGGGTCCGACAGCACGGACTCGGCGGTGAAGGCCGCGATGGGCGGCGGCGCGGCCGCCTGCTGCGCTCCGGCCGGCCCCGCGGCCAGCGCCAGAGCCGCCGCGACGGCGGCGATCATCCCCTTGCCGATCATGTCTTCCCCCAACTCCGACGCGTCTCAGGCCAGCGCGCCCGCACCCTCGATCTCGATCGGCCCGGTCATGAAGACGCGGCCGGTGGCCTCGTCCCATTCGATCTCGAGCTCGCCCCCGTCAGTCTCGACGACGGCGTGACGGCCGGTCAAGCCGCGGCGGGCGGCGGCGACGAGGGCGGCGCAGGCGCCGGTGCCGCAGGCCTTCGTCAGGCCGGCGCCGCGCTCCCAGACCCTGAGGCGGATGCGGTCGCGGGCGAGAACATGG
>JAAXIW010000075.1 GCA_012270135.1 Brevundimonas sp.
CTTCCCGTCTGATCATTCGACGCCTCCGATCACGCCGCCGGCATCGTCCGAAGACGACAACTCACCGCAAGTCGTCCAACACCCTCGGATGCGCCGCTAACCTGCGGACAGGATACGAAAATCCCGAACCGCCAAACCCCCTCTTTTATCTTGCCCTAAGCCCCTTTTCTCAGATTTCCGGACACTGCGATCATAAGTTCGCACAGCCGAACAAACCTCATCATCGCCTCCCCGGTCTGTCGATCTGTCACCCCGAAGCCTGGTCCCGGAGCGCAGGAAAGCGCCCGGACGACAAACAAAAACCCGCCCGGCCGAAGCCGAGCGGGTCGTTGAGGTCAGTTTCAGGCGATCATGCCGCCCGCGCCTTGATGGAGACGTGCCGCAGCCCGGACTCCATCGCCTTCTGTCCGAGATTGAGCGCGGGGCCAAACGGCCGGCTGTCCTCCGAGCGGGCCCGATCCAGGGAATGGACCAGGGTCAGGCAGCAGGTTGGCTCGAGCGCGATCAGTTCGTCGTTGGCCCGGAAAGGCGCCGCCTTGCCGTGGGTATCGAAGTCGGCCCGGGCGAGGATCAGCTTCACCCCCTTCTGCCGGGACCATTTGATCGCCAGCTTCTCCGACCCCTTCGCCCCCGTCGTCGCGAGCGCCATGTCAGGCCACTCCTTCAAAGCCCAGTTCAGGGCGTCGAAGCTCCGCCCGGCGTCATCCGGGGTGTCGGCCGTCGGCGCGCCCCGGAAGGCGCCCACCGGACCGCCCGGATCGGCGTCCCCCGTCCTGCGGTTCCTGATCGCGCGGATGGCCTGTTTGGCTTCCAGCTGGGCCGCCGTCAGATGGGTGCCCCGCCGGCTGCCGCGCCAGGCCGTCCAGACCTCGCCGGTCGCGATGGTCCAGGTTTCGGCGGCGGCGTCCCGGATCAACTCCGTCGCCCGGGTCGCCGTATCCCCGGCCCGGGCTTTGGCCGTCGCTTCCTGAAGCTCGGTGTCGACCGCCTCCGATCCGTCGAAGTCGCGGTCGAGGCTGCGCATCGCGTCGCGCGCCCGGTCCGCGTTGCGCTCGATCCGTCCGGCCGCCGAATGGAAGGCGCCGATCAGGGCTTCTCCCAGGATCGTCTGGAAGTCCTCCAGGGCTGTGTCGGAGATCACGTCCACAAGCTCGGTCATGAGCGCGCGCCCGAGCTGGATCAGGGCCTCCTCTGTTGGATGCGGTCGCTGGTCGCCGAGCGAGGCGGACAGGTCGTCGAAGGCGGAGTCTGATTTGGCGAAGAAGGGTGAGGGAAACGCTTGCATCGGGAACATCCTGTAAAAGATGTCGAAGCGCCCCATGCGCAACGACCCCGGTTTTGGCCACATCGGGGTCCCCGGCAGTCACCGGAGCGGATAGCCGTTTGGCTGTCCGTGGAGGGGAACGGCGCAGCCGTTGACTTCCGGGGTGATGTGACAAAATCGGAGGGCGTTGTGTGGGGGCAAGTCCTCGCCCGCCTTCGGGCGAGGACACCTTTCGGCGCCGTCGCGCCGATACGGACGACTGGACATCGATCTTCGCCGGCCTCGTCGGCGGCGAGCCGCCGGCGCCGCACCCCAGGGCACGCATCGATGCCGACGCCGATCGGGCCGCAGCACTTCGAAAGCCCATCAGAAAGCCTTCGACCCCCGGCCAAAGACAAAACGGCGACCTCATCGAGGCCGCCGTCGAAATAGTCACTGATTTCTTCACCGCGAAACCGGCCAGAAACCCGCGCCTCAATGCAGCCCCGCGAGCGCCTCCAGGCTCTCAGGCGTCTGCCGCACGGGGCGATAGGCGACAGCCGCGTGCGGCCCGCAGAAGGCGCCGCGCGCGACCGGGCGTCCACACAGGCTGAAGCCCTCAGCTCCTGGGTCGCCATAAGGCCAGCGGCATTCGCAGCGCCGCACGGACAGCAGGGTCGTCCGCCCCTGGTCGGGGACGGGTTCCGGCCCGGCAATGGCTTCACTCACACGCGTGGACGGCGGGCGACGATCCCTGGGCGGCGACAGGACGACGACAGACGGACCCCGGGGTCGCGGGCGACCTGCGGACAGGCCCATCCTGTGAACCTTGCCGAGGACGGCGCTGCGGGTGAGACCCTCACCAAGATCACGCGCGATCTGCGCGGCGCTGCGGCCTTCAAGCCAGAGGGTCCTCAGGCGCTCAATACGGTCTTCGGTCCAGGCGGAGGCGGTCATGGCGGAACTCCGGGGCCAGCGAGCCCCAACGGCTCGCCCGCGCCCGCCCTCGCCTTCCGAAGGCCCGCTCCAGCGAGGATTTGGCGGCATGGCAAGCGGGGGATCTCGATTGGGCGGAGGCGGAATTGCGCAAGCTGATCCGGCGATATCCCTTGTTCGCCGCTGCCCGGGC
>JAAXIW010000310.1 GCA_012270135.1 Brevundimonas sp.
CTGGGACGCGCATCTCGACTCCAATCTGCGGGCCCCCGTGCTGCTGGCCCAGGTGTTCGCCCGGCAGGCGCGGAAAGGGGCGGCGATCGTCAACATTCTCGATCAGCGGGTGCTGAAGCCGGATCCGCGCTTCTTCTCCTATGGCCTGTCGAAAGCCGCCCTGTGGCACGCCACCCGGACCATGGCCCAGGCGCTGGCGCCGCATATCCGCGTCAACGGCGTCGGCCCGGGCCCGACCCTGCCCTCGATCCACCAGACGGCCGAGGATTTCGCAGCCGAGGCGGCGTCGGTGCCGCTGCAGCGCGCCGGCAGTCCCGAGGCGGTCGCCGCCGCCGCGCGATGGCTGGTGGACGCGGAACTGGTGACGGGCCAGATGGTCGCCGTCGACGGGGGCCAGCACCTGGCCTGGCAGACCCCGGACATCGTGGAGTAGCGCGTGGCCGCCTCAACCGCCCTGCCCTTCCCGGGCGCCGACGCCGCGCCGGGCATTCGTCGCGAGAGCCTGACCGTGTTCGTGCGCGGACTGGAGGTGGCGGCCGGAATCGGTGTGCACGACCACGAACTCGGCCGGCTGCAGCGGCTGGTGATCGATGTATCGCTGGAACTGGCGCCGGCGGCGATCGAACGACTGTCGGACACCATCAACTACGAGACCGTGGCCGAAGCGGCCCGGGCCATCGTCGCCGACGGACATGTCGGACTGGTGGAGACCTTCGCCGAACGGCTGGCCCTCGCCATGCTGGCGGACGGCAGGGTACGGCGCTGCACGGTGCGGATCGAGAAGCCGGGCGCGCTGGACGGCGCCGTCGCCCCCGGCTGCGAGCTCACGCTGGCGCGCTGAACCGGTTGCGCGCCCGGCGGCGGACCGTCATGCTGACAAACGAGGACTCGAAGGACCCCCATGGCCGAACCCGGCGATCCGAACGCGCCCGACGATCACGACGACCTGGTCGGCTTCGCCTCGCCCGCGTCGCTGCAGGGCCGCGCCCGGACGCCCGCGCCGCCCGAGCCCGAAGCGCGGGCCGAACCAGACCTGTTCACCGCTCCGGCCGCCGAATCCATCGCCACAGGGCCGGAGGCCCACGCCGAACCGCCGGCGCCGCCGGAAGCGCCCGCGGTGGCCGCCGCGCCGGTCGCGGCTGATTCCATTTTCGAACCCTCGCCCGAGTTCTCGGCCCGCCACCAGCGGCGGCGCGAGCCTCCGGCCATTCCAGGAGGCGGCATGGCCCTTTACGCCGTCTATGCGCTGATCCTCTTCGCCGTCCCGACGCTGGGCGTATCGGCGATCATCGGCCTGCTCGCCGTCACCGGCCGGCCCGGACCCGAAGAGCCGCTGGCGCAGTCGCACTTCATCTATCAGCAGCGCACCCTCTGGACCGCGACGGTGGCGGTGCTGATCGGGCTGATCTTTTTCCTGGTGCCGTTCGGGCTCGGCCCCGCCATCATGTTCATCGCCGCGCTGTGGCTGGTCGCCCGCGGAGCCGCCGGCGTGTGGTCCTTGAAGGCGCGGCGGCCGATCGCCGATCCCCGCGGCTGGTGGATCTGAAGGAGCTTGCCATGACTTCCACTCCTCCCCGGGACGAACCCGTCTTCCGCGCCGGCGGTCAGGAGGACGGCAAGGTCGCCGCCGTACTGGCGTGGGGCCTGTATATCCTGTCGATCCCCAGCGCGAACGTGCTGGTGCTGGTCGGACTCGTGGTCGCCTATGCCGGTCGGAGCTCCGCAAACGGCCTTCCGCTCGAGCACCTCAATGCGCAGATCCGCCTGTTCTGGTCGGTTTTCTGGTGGACGATCGCGTGCTGGGTGGCGATCGCGGTCAGCGCCCTTGCCAGCGTAATCCTGATCGGCATCCCCTTCCTGCTCGTCTTCCTTCTCGTCTGGTTCCTGATCAGCGTCTGGTTCACGGTGAAGAGCATCTTCGGCCTGATCAACCTGCTGGGCGACCGCGCCCCCTGAGACATCAGGGCCACGATCATCGAAAACGCTTGACCCCTGGGTCCGACAGGGAACGGATCAGTGGTGCTGGAGTTGGCCCTTCTGTCGGTCCGCCGACACAGTGTCTTGGGTGCCTGCAAATGA
Source organism: Brevundimonas sp. (assembly GCA_012270135.1). GTDB lineage: Bacteria > Pseudomonadota > Alphaproteobacteria > Caulobacterales > Caulobacteraceae > Brevundimonas. The sequence continues at coordinate 2,080 of JAAXIW010000310.1, forward strand.
CCGATCTACGCGATGTCGTCGCCCGCCAGCGGTTCGAACAGGGTTTCGCCGACGCCGACGGCCAGACCCGCACCGTGTTCGCCGACTACGCCGTTCAGGGAGCGACCCGCATCATCCTGCACGTCGCGGCCGATCCGGCGCTCAGAGGGACGGGCGCGGCCGGAGCGTTCATGCAGGCCTTGGCCGAGCACGCCCGGGCCGCAGTGCTGAAGCTGGCGGCCGCTGCAGCTACGCCGTGGTCTGGATTAATCGGGCCCGCGCGTACGCCGACGTCGCCGG
>JAAXIW010000079.1:0-7405 GCA_012270135.1 Brevundimonas sp.
CTGCCGATGGCGCAGGCGCGGGCGACGGCGCAGGACCGCGAGCTGTTCCTCGGCCTGTGGAAGGAAGCGCCGGTGTTCGCCGTCGAGATCGAGGGCTCGGTCGATCCGACGGCGGGGCCGTTGCGGGGCGTCGGCGCGTTTCACGAGATGCGCGAGGCGGCGATGCTGCTGCCGGGGCCGGACGCGGCCATGGCGGGGACCGCCAAGTCGCTGTTCGACTGGCGGCGGCGGCACGGCTTCTGCGCCGCCTGCGGGATCGAGAGCCGGGACGCCTGTGGCGGCTGGAAACGGATCTGCCCGGCCTGCGGGACCGAGCATTTTCCGCGCGTCGATCCGGTGACCATCATGCTGGCGGTCTATGGGGGCGGGGACGAGCCGCGCTGCCTGCTGGGACGGCAGGCGAGCTGGCCCGAGGGGCGGATGTCGGCGCTCGCCGGGTTCCTGGAGCCGGGCGAAACCATCGAGGAGGCCTGCGCGCGCGAGATCGCGGAGGAGGCGGGGCTGACGGTGACGGCGGTGCGCTATCACTCCAGCCAGCCGTGGCCCTTCCCGTCGCAGCTGATGATCGGCCTGGTCTGCGAGGTCGATTCAGCGGATGCCCGGCCCGATCAGACCGAGCTGGAGGCCGTCGCCTGGCTGACGCGGGACGAGGCGCGGGCCTGTCTGGCGGGGACGCACCCGGCGATCAAGGCGCCGCCGCGGATCGCCATCGCGCGGACGCTGATGCAGGCCTGGGTGGACGGGTTCGAGGTCTAGCGGAAGACGCCGACGCCCCAGTCGCACTCACCGGCGCAGGTCACCATCGACACCTCGACCGTGTAGCGGCCGCTCGCCGCCCCCAGGGCGATGACGACCGGCACGGCGTCCGCCTCCTGATCGCGGCCGACCGCGCGGCCGGAGGCGTCCCGGACGATCAGGGCGACATCGCGGCACCCGCGGCCGCAGACGCCGATGAAGTAGACATCCCCCGCAGACGCCTCGATGCCCGCCACCTCCGAACGGCCAGCGGCCAGCCGGCCGGTGACGCGCGCGCCCGCCGTGAGGCCGAGCTCGGTGGCCGCCGAATTCAGCTGGGCGGAGACGACATCATCGGCGTTCTGCGCGGCGACGGGTGCGGCGAGCGTTGCGAGCGCGAGGGTGGCCGCGGCAAGGGTCTTCAACATGGTTTCACTCCTGCAATCGGGGCCGGCCCCCTGGCCGGGTCACGCCGCTGGCGGTTCAGGCGTTCCAATCTGTCGGCGCAAGCCCGCCGAGGCAACTGACGAATCCCGATGGCCCGGGATCGGGGAGTCAGGCCAGCGCCCGGGCGGCTTCGAGATCGGCCGGGCTGTCGACCGACAGGGGCGCTGCGTCGATCACCGCAGCCCAGATCTGCAGGCCCAACTCCAGCGCCCGAAGCTGTTCCAGCTTCTCGCGGCGCTCGAGCGGCGAGGGCGGGGCGGCGCAGAAGCGTTCTAGGGCGGCGCGGCGGTAGCCGTAGAGCCCCACGTGACGCCACACCGGGCCGTCGCCATAGAGGGTCGAGCGGGTGAAATAGAGGGCGCGGCCGTGGCGGTCGCCCTCGGCCAGGGCCAGCACCGCCTTGACCACGTCGGCATTGGTCCGGTCGGAGGCGTCGGCCTCGCGGGCCACCAGGGTGGCGATGTCGCACGCCGGCTCGGCCTCGAGCAGGCTCGCGCAGGCGACGGCGAGGCCCGGGTCGGCGAAGGGCATGTCGCCCTGGAGGTTGATGACGGCGTCGTGGCGGCCATCGGGGTCGAGGGCGTCGAGGGCGGCGCGGATGAGGTCCGAACCGGAGGGCAGGTCGGGGTCGGTGAGGACGGCGACGCCGCCAGCGGCCTGCACGGCCTCGACGATTTCCGGGTCGCCCGCCGCGACGGCGACGGGGAGGCCCGACGCCGCGGCCTGACGCCAGGCGCGGACGATCATCGGCTGTCCACCGATGTCGGCCAGCGGCTTGCCGGGCAGTCGGGTCGCGGCCATCCGCGCGGGGATCAGAACGAGGGGGTTCATCGTTGCTTTCCTGCCTGCGACGCCCGGACGCCGCCGGGGATGCCCGGGGCCAGTTGCGAAGGCCGCGCTAGCGTGTAAGAGACGCGCACGCAAGAATCCGCCCGACCGCGCTCGCGGTCCCGGGCCTCAAGAACGGGATGCGACGACGCGCATGAGCGGCGATCTGAACGGAAACAAGATTTTGGGCGCCGTGCTGGCGACCGCCTTCGTGATCGTCGGCGTGCAGCAGGTCACGGGCGCGATCTACCATAGCGAGTCGGTCGGGTCGGACGAGATGGGTTATTTCGTCGACGCGCCGGAAGAGGCCGCCGGCGGAGCCGCCGAGGCCGTGCTGCCGCCCGACTGGGGCACCGTCCTGCCGACCGCCGACCTGGCCGCGGGCGAGGCCGCCTTCGCCCGTTGCGTGGCCTGCCACACGATCAACGCCGGCGGCGCCAACGGCACCGGCCCGAATCTGAACGGCGTGGTCGGCGCTTCGGTGATGCACGCGCCGGGCTTCGCCTATTCGGATGCGATGAAGGCCCACGCGGCCGAGGCCCCGACCTGGACCTATGACCAGCTGGACCAATTCCTGACCGCGCCGGGCCGCCATGTGCCGGGCACCAAGATGTCGTTCGCCGGCATCCGCGATACCCAGACCCGCGTCAATCTGATCGCCTGGCTGCGCTCGCAGGGCTCGGGCGGTTACGCCGTCCCGGCCCCCGATCCGGCCCGTCAGCCGGGCGCCGCCCCGGCCGAAGGCGAGGCGGAGACGCCGGAAGACGCCGCCGTCGAGGCCGGCACGCCGACCAGCGGCGTAGGCCCGCAGGTCCCCGTCACCGGACCGGCCGGCCAGTCGACCGTTCAGGAATCCCCGGTCGCGCCTTCGGCCGCGTCCAGCGGAACCGCCAGCCCGCGCTGAGCCGTTCGCCCAACCAGACCGTCAGACGGGGGCTCGTGATCGCGGGCCCCCGTTTCTATTGGTGGATGGTCTCGCCGTGCTGGGTGTAGTCGAGGCCCTCGATCTCCTCGTCTCTGGCCACCCGCAAGCCGGTGGTGAATTTGCAGAGGATCAGCACCGCGAAGGTCCCGATCCCGCTCCAGGCGACGACGGCGGCGAGGCCGATCAGCTGGATCAGCACATAGGCGTCCTCGCCCGCCGGAATGATCGCGGCGCTGGCGAGGACGCCGGTCAGCAGGGCGCCGACGATGCCGCCGACTCCATGGACCCCGAAGGCGTCGAGGCTGTCGTCGTAATTCAGGGCCCGTTTCAGCCAGACCGCGCCGGCGTAGCAGGCGGGCCCCGAGACCAGGCCGATGAGGAAGGCGCCCTTGGGGTCGACCAGGCCGGCGGCGGGCGTGACGCCGACGAGGCCGGCGACGAGGCCTGACAGCAGGCCGAGCAGGGTCGGGCGTTTGTGGTCGATCCACTCGACGGCGGTCCAGCCGATGGCGGCGGCGGCGGCGGCGAGCAGGGTGTTGAAGGCGGCGACGGCGGCGATCCCGTCCGCGGCCCAGGCCGAACCGGCGTTGAATCCCATCCAGCCGATCAGCAGCAGGCCGGCGCCGATGGTGGTGAGCGTGAGATTGTGCGGGGCCATGTTGTCGCGGCCGAAGCCGTGGCGCGGGCCGAGGACCAGGGCCGCCACCAGCCCGGCCACACCGGCGTTGACGTGCACCACGGCGCCGCCGGCGAAGTCGAGCACGCCGAGCGATCCCATCCAGCCGCCACCCCAGACCTGATGGCAGATCGGCGCGTAGACCAGCAGGTGCCAGAGGAAGAAGAACAGGATCGAGGCGGAGAATTTGATCCGCTCGGCGAAGGCGCCGGCGATCAGCGCGGGGGTGATGACGGCGAAGGTCAGCTGGTAGGCGATCCACAGGAACTCGGGCAGGCCTGGGGCGAGGCCGTGGGCGGTCGAAGGGGTGACGCCGTTCAGGAAAGCCGCCTCGAGCCCGCCGATCAAGCCGTTGGTCACTGCGCCGCTGGAGCCGAAGGACAGGCTGTAGCCGACGGCGAACCACAGCACGGTGACGATGGCGAAGGCCGCGGTGGAATGGGCGAGGGTGGCGATGACGTTCTTGCGCCGGACCATGCCGCCGTAGAACAGGGCGAGGCCCGGCAGGGTCATCATCAGGACCAGGGCGGTGGAGGTCAGGATCCAGGCCGACGAGGCCTCGTTCAACTGTAGCGGCGCCTGGTGCGAGAGCAGGGCGGGGGCGGCCACAGCGGGCGCGGCGAACAGGCCGGCGAAGAGGGCGAGCGGGGCGGCGAGAAGTCGGTTCATGCGGCGTCCGGGCTGTTGAGCTTCACGATCTCGGCCCGAATCCGCGTTCGACGCCGCGGAACGGGAGTGGACTATATTGCGTCGCAACAGGCAAATGATTTCGCGTGCGGTGCAATATCTCACGCTGAAGGTGCGCGCTCAGGATGCGAAAGCATCAGAACGGGCAAGAAACGGCCGTCTCTCTTCGCAACAGCGAAAAGGCGCCCCCAGCGGGTGCGGCGTTCCGGCGTGATTCCGCCCTTGCCAAGTCGCCGCCGGGCGCCGCCACTATGGGGTTCGCGCCGCCGCGCGCCGGTCCTTCAAGGGGGTTTTCTCATGCGCACCAATCGTCTCGCCTTGCTCGGAGGGGCGGCCTGGGCCGTCCTGCTGGCCACCACGGCCCAGGCCCAGACGCCCGCTCTGGCCGTCGACGCCGCCGTCGCGCCGGCCGCGGCCGCCCCGCAGTCGCGTCAGCAGCTGGCGCCGCTGCCCGATGTCGACATCCCCTTCACCAAATTCACCCTCGACAACGGCCTGACCGTCATCGTCCACGAAGACCACAAGGCGCCGATCGTGGCGGTGAACGTCTGGTACCATGTCGGCTCGAAGGACGAGCCCGCGGGGCGGTCCGGCTTCGCCCATCTGTTCGAGCACCTGATGTTCAACGGGTCGGAGAACTACAACACCGACTTCTTCAAGGGCACGGAGCTGCTCGGCGCGACCGACCTGAACGGCACCACCAACAGCGACCGCACCAACTATTTCCAGAACGTGCCGACCACCGCGCTGGACTCCATCCTGTGGCTGGAGAGCGACCGCATGGGCCACCTGCTGGGCGCCATCGACCAGGCCCGGCTCGACGAGCAGCGCGGCGTCGTCCAGAACGAGAAGCGTCAGGGCGAGAACCAGCCCTACGGCCGGGTCTTCAACGCCGTCACCGCCGCGACCTGGCCCGACGAGCACCCCTACGGCCACACCGTCATCGGCTCGATGGAAGATCTGAACGCGGCCGATCTCGAGACCGTGCAGCAGTGGTTCCGCGACTATTACGGGGCCGCCAACGCCGTCATCGTGCTGGCCGGCGACATCACTCCGGAAGTGGCGCGCGAGAAGGTCGAGCGCTATTTCGGCGACATTCCCTCGGGGCCGCCGGTCACCCGGCCGCAGCGCTGGGTCGTGCCCATGGTCGGCGAGCAGCGCGAGGTCATGTATGACCGGGTCGGCCAGCCGCGCCTGTACAAGGTGTGGAATATCACCCCGACCGGCGAACCCGACACCGACTATCTCGGCATGGTGGCGGACGTGCTGTCCTCGGGACGTTCGTCGCGCCTCTACAAGCGGCTGGTCATCGACGAGCAACTGGCCACCTCGGTGCAGGCCAGCGCCGGCGGCCGCGAGCTGGCCGGCCAGTTCTTCGTCGTCGCCACGGCCAAGGCCGGCGGCGATCTGGGTCGCATCGAGGCCATTGTCGACGAGGAGATGGCGCGGCTGCTGCGAGACGGCCCGACGGCCGAGGAGCTGGAGCGGGTGCGCACCCAGACGGCGGCCGGCTATATCCGCGGGCTGGAGCGGATCGGCGGCTTCGGCGGCAAGTCCGACCGGCTGGCGGCCTCGGAGGTCTTCCTGGGCGATCCCGGGGCCTGGCGCGCAAGCTATCAGCGGGTGGTGGCGGCGACGCCGCGCGACCTGACCGCCGCGGGCCAGCGCTGGCTGACCGACGGCAGCTACAGCCTCGAGGTTCTGCCCTTCCCCGACTATACGACGACCGCGGGCGTCGACCGCAGCACGGGCCTGCCGCCGGCGGGCCCCGCGCCCCTGGCCGCCTTCCCGGATGTCCAGAGCGGCACGCTGTCCAACGGCATGAGGGTGATGCTGGTCCAGCGCGAGAGCGTGCCGACGGTCAGCATGAACCTGATCCTCGACGCCGGGGCTGTGGTCGATCCGGCCGACAAGGCCGGCCTCGGCCAGTTGGCGCCGCAGGTCATGACCAACGGCACGGACAGCCTCAATGCGCTCGAGATCAGCGACCGGCTGCAACTGCTGGGCGCCACCCTCGGGGCCGGGTCGGGGACCAACTCCACCAGCGTCTCGATGACCGCCCTGACGGCGCGACTGGCGCCGTCGCTCGATCTTTACGCCGACGTCATTCTCAATCCGGCCTTCCGCGCCGACGACTTCCAGCGGGTCCAGGCCCAGCAGATCGCCGGCATCCAGCAGGCGCGGCGCAATCCCGGCTCCATCGCCCGGATGACGCTGAACCGCGAGCTCTACGGACCGGACAGCCCCTACGGTCGTCCGGGCTCGGGCACCGAGGCGACGGTGACCTCGATCACCCCGGCGGACGCCGAGGCGTGGCACAGCACCTGGTTCCGGCCCGACAACGCCACTCTGGTGGTCGTCGGCGATGTCAGCCTGGCCGAGCTGACGCCGCAGCTGGAGCGCGCCTTCGCCCGCTGGCAGGCGCCCTCGACGCCGATGCCCGCCAAGCCGGGGCCGGCCGACGCGCCGGACGCGACGGGACCGGCGCGTATCCTGATCGTCGATCGCGCAGGACCGCAGTCGACCATCCTCGGCGGCCGGGTGGTCGATGCCTTCGATCCGGCCCGCGAGCCGGCCATCGAGACCATGAACACGGCGCTCGGCGGCTCCTTCACCAGCCGCATCAACATGAACCTGCGCGAGGACAAGGGCTGGTCCTACGGCGCCGGCGGCGGCGTCCCCTACGGCCGGGGCGAGCGGATCTATTCCGTCAGCGCCGGGGTCCAGTCGGACAAGACGGCCGAGAGCCTGGCCGAGCTGCGCCGCGAGCTGACCGAGGTGGTGGGATCGCGCCCGCTGACCGGCGAGGAGATCGCGGCGGCCCGCGCCAACATGGTGCAGGGCATGGCGGGCAATTGGGAAACCAACGCCGCCATCGCCGCGGAGCTTCAGAACATGGTCGTCTGGGGCGTGCCGGAGAACTACTACGACAGCTACGCCGAAATCGTCTCGGCCATGGACGCGCAGCGGGCGACCGAGGCGGCGCGGGAAATCGTCGGGACGGGGCCGACGACCTGGGTCGTGGTCGGCGACCGCGCCACGATCGAGCCGAAGATCCGGGCCCTGAACATCGGCGAGGTGCAGGTCGTCGACGTGGACGGCAACCC
>JAAXIW010000079.1:7505-11920 GCA_012270135.1 Brevundimonas sp.
TTCACCCCGACCTCGATCGGCGTCGAGGGGGCGTAGCCGAGGGCGGCGCGGGTCTCGGTCACATCGGCCTCGGTGCGGGCCACGTCACCGTCCTGCACAGGCATCAGATTCAGCTCGGCTTTCATGCCCAGCGCCTCTTCCAGCACGGCGATGTAGCGCATCAACTGCTCGCGCCGGCCGGCCCCGAGATTGAGGATGCGCCACGGCGCGACGCCGCTGGTCGACGGATCGGGCTTCGCCGCCTCCCAGACCGGATCGACGGCGGCCGGGCGGTCCAGCGCCGCGATCACGCCGTCGACGATGTCGTCGACATAGGTGAAGTCCCGCTCCATCGCGCCGTGGCCGTAGACGTCGATGGGACGGCCTTCGAGGATGGCCTTCGTGAACTTGAACAGCGCCATGTCCGGGCGGCCCCACGGCCCGTAGACGGTGAAGAAGCGCAGGCCGGTCGAGGGGAAGCCGAACAGGTGGGAATAGGAGTGCGCCATCGCCTCGTTGGCGATCTTGGTGGCGGCGTAGACGGTCATCGGATGGGCCACGCCCTGACGGACCGAGAAGGGCAGGGCGCCGTTGGCCCCGAAGGCCGAGCTGGTCGAGGCGAAGACGAGATGTTCGGCCTGCACCGCCCGGGCGCCTTCGAGGATGGTCAGGAAGCCGACGACGTTGGAATCGACGTAGCTCGCGGGGTGTTCGAGGCTGTAGCGCACGCCGGCCTGGGCCCCGAGATGGACAATGCGACGGGGCGCGTGATCGGCGAACAGGGCGGTCATGCCGGGACGGTCGGCGAGGTCGACCGGGTGGTGAATGTAGCCCGGCTCGGCCTGCAGCCGCTTCAGCCGGGCGTGCTTCAGGGCCGGGTCGTAATAGCTGTTGAGGTTGTCGACGCCGATCACGGTCTCGCCGCGCGCCAGCAGGCGGCGGGCGGTGTGAAAGCCGATGAAACCGGCCGAGCCGGTGACGAGGACGGGAGCCTTGCTCATCCGTCCTCGTTACCGCCCGAAACGTCGGACCGCCAGCGCCGGCGCGTTCCGGTTCAGCGGCGCGCCCGACCGAGCGGGACGAAGCGGATGGCCTGACCGCCGCCGGGGGCGAGGCGCAGGGTCAGGACGTCGGCCGAGGTGACCTCGCGCGTCGAGATGTCGATGGCCGTGCGATTGTCCGTGTAGTTGGCGCCCGGCCCGTCGGCGTAGATCTCGGCGCGGTAGCGGCGGCCGGGATCGAGGAAGGCCAGCGGGGCGGTCAGGACGCGCGGGGTCTCGTCAGTGATCGCGCCAAGGAACCATTCGTCCGAATTGCGGTCCTTGCGGGCGATGGTGACGAAGTCGCACACCTCGCCGTTCAGCACCCGGGTTTCGTGCCAGTCGACGGCGACATCCTTGATGAACTGGAAGGGAGCCGGATTGGCCTCGTAGTTATCCAGCAGGTCGGCGGCCATCTGGATCGGGCTGTAGATGACGACATAGAGGGCCAGCTGCTTGGCCCAGGTCGTGGCGACGCCCGCGGGGACGCGGGTCTCCATGCCGAAGATTCCGGGGGTGAAGTCCATCGGCCCGGCCAGCAGGCGGGTGAAGACGAGGTTGGTCTCGTGCTCCGGCGGATTGGCCGGCTGGCCCCAGGCGGCGTACTCCATGCCGCGTGCGCCCTCGCGGGTGATGGTGTTCGGATACGTCCGGCGCAGGCCGGTGTCCTTGATCGGTTCGTGGGCGTTGACCGCGACCTGGTATCTGGCCGCCGTCTCCACGACCTTGAGGTGATGGCGGGCCCTGAGCTGGCCCTCGTGCCAGGCCAGGGCCGCCTGGCCGTCCCCGGTGGCGACCCGCGCCCCGCCGGCGTCGGCGACATAGCCGGTCTTGACCGTGTGCCAGCCGAAGCGCTGCATCAGGGCGAAGGCGGCCTCGAGCTGCTGTTCGTAGAAGAAGGCGTTGCCGCCGGTCTCGTGGTGGCCGACGATCTCGACGCCCTTCGACCGGGCGTAGGCGGCGACCCGTTCGATGTCGAAGTCGGGGTAGGGCTGGGTGAAGCTGTAGCCCCAGCCCGTGCCGAACCATTCGCCGTCCCAGCCGACGTTCCAGCCCTCGACCAGCACCCCGCCGAAGCCGTGCTCGGCCGCGAAGTCGATGTGGCGCAGGGTGTATTCGGTGGTGGCGCCGTGCTTGGGACCCGAATTCCAGCGCCGGGTGGCAAGGTGCATGTCCCACCAGATGCCGATGTATTTCAGCGGCCTGAACCAGCTGACGTCGCCCAGCTTATTGGGCTCGTTGAGGTTCAGGATCAGGCTGGATTCGACCAGCCCGCCGGCCTGATCGGCGATCTGAAGGGTACGCCATGGCGTGTGGAACGGCGCCTCGCGCACGACCGCGGCGCTGGTCAGGCCGGGGGTCAGCATGGCGCGGAATTTGCCGCCCTCGACCCGGCGCAGGTTCATGCCGGAATAGTCGACCAGGGCCGCCTCGTGGATCGACAGGTGGGTGCCGTCCTCGAGCCGCATGGTCAGCGGCGTCTGGCTGACGCCGACCGAGGAGATGGGGGTCTTGTTGTAGAGGTATTCGGCGCGGTTGTACTCGAAGGCCGGCAGCCACCAGGCCGTGCCCGGGTCGGCGACAGTGAATTCGGTCAGCTCGGCGCCGATGTTGACCGTCTTCAGCTCGGGCTGTTCGGGGAATTCGTAGCGGAAGCCGAGCCCGTCGTCGTAGAGCCGGAAGACCACGTCCATCCGCCGCATCAGACCCCAGCGTTCCTGCAGCTCGATCCGCAGCTCGGTGTAGCGGTTGCGGATGAAGCGCCGCTCGCCCCACGGCTGCTCCCAGGTATCGTCATGGCTGGCGACGGACTGGCCCAGGATGCCGAAGGCGCGCTCCAGCTTACGGGCGTCGGTGAGCAGGAAGCCCAGCCGGGAGGGCGCGATGACCGGCCTGCCGAGGCGGCTGACCGCCCAGGAGACGAAACCGTCCTTGTCGGCGACGACCTCGACGGAGATGACGCCTTCCGGCGAGACGGCGGCGGCCGACCCCGGCTGAGGACCGGTCGCGGCGGCGGCCTGGGCGGCGGCGGTCGCGGGGACGGCGGCGACCGCGGCCCCGGCGGTGATCATCGACCGGCGGTTCAACATCGGGCTCCACTCCACGCAACTTGCCCCGGCGCAGCCCGGGCGGCGCCGACGGCGCGAGGTTTGAAGCAAATTTGCCGGTCCGGCCATTGGCGGGAAACCAAACGTGAGCCGCGGGGACGGCCCGCCGGGGTCATTCGGGGGCGGCCGACAGGACCAGCCCGGCCATCGGGGGAAGCGCGTCTTCCGGGCCGGACCCGACGTTGAGCCCCTCCACGATGCGCCAGCCGGCGGGGGGCGACCAGCGGATCGGCTGTTCGGTCAGGTTGAAAACGCAGAGCAGACGCTCGCCGCCGAGGATGCGCTCGAAGACAAGCAGGTCGGGGTCCGCATCCACCATCCGCATATCGCCGCGCGCCAGGGCCGGATGCGACTTGCGCAGGGCGACGAGGCGGCGGGTCAGGTGCAGCATCGAGCCGGGGTCGGCCTCCTGCCGGTCGACGGCGAGGGCGGGGTGGCGCGGATCGACCGGCAGCCACGGCTCGGCGGTGGAGAAGCCGGCGTACGGGCGGTCGCTAACCCAGGGCATCGGCGTGCGGGCGCCGTCGCGACCGAGGGTCTGGGGCCAGTTGGCGATGGCTTCGGGGTCGACCAGCCGGTCGAAAGGCACTTCGGCCTGGGGCAGGGCCAGCTCCTCGCCCTGGTAGATGAAGACATTGCCGCGCAGGCACATGAGCAACAGCATGGCCATGCCGGCGTAGGCCCGGGGATCGCGGTCGCCGGCCCAGCGCGATACGCAACGCGGGGCGTCGTGGTTGGAGAAGGCCCAGGACGGCCATCCCTGTCCGTCACGACCGTGCCAGGCTTCGGCGCCCTCCCGCACCAGCGCCGCCGTGAGGGCGGGAGCGTAGAGATACAGGAAGCCGTAGGCGCTGTTCAGATGATCGTCGCCGGCCGTGAAGGCCTGCATCTCGCCTTCCGGCTGGTCGCCGGCCACCTCGGCCACGCTGAAACGGCCGCCGTAGCTGTCGGTCAGGGCGCGGACGCGTTTGAGGAAGTCGGGGATCTGCGGCTGCGACTGATTGTGGACCTTGTCCTGGAAGTCGAACGGTCGGGTGCGTCTGCCGCCGGGCGGCAGGGGTGGATTGTCGCGCAACAGCGGGTCGTGCATGGCGAAATTGATGGCGTCGAAGCGGAAGCCGTCGACGCCGCGATCCAGCCAGAACCGCGCCACGTCCAGCAGGGCGTCCTGAACCGCCGGCAGGTGCAGGTTCAATTGCGGCTGCTCCGCCAGGAAATTGTGCATGTAGTACTGGCCGCGGCGGGCGTCCCAGGTCCAGGCCGGGCCGCCGAACACCGACTGCCAGTT
>JAAXIW010000170.1 GCA_012270135.1 Brevundimonas sp.
ACGCCACCGCCGCCGAGACCTACGACACCGCCGTCTCCTGCGCCGAAAGCCTTGGCAAGACCACCTCCAACGCCGAGGAAGTCCCCGCCTGCATCGTCAACCGCATCCTGCTGCCGATGATCAACGAGGCGATCTACACCCTGTATGAAGGCGTCGGGAACGTGGCCTCCATCGACAAGGCGCTGAAGCTGGGGGCCAACCACCCGATGGGCCCGCTGGAGCTGGCCGACTTCATGGGTCTGGATGTCGTGCTGGCCATCATGAACGTGCTCTACGAGGGCCTGGCGGACAGCAAATACCGGCCCTGCCCGCTGCTGGTGAAATACGTCGAGGCCGGCTGGCTGGGCCGCAAGTCCGGGCGCGGCTTCTACGACTATTCCGGCGAGACGCCGGCGCCGACCCGATGATCCGGCCCAAGCTTCCGCCGCTCGAGCGGCCCGAGGACTTTCCCGGTCAGACCCGGGTGGTCTGGGCGCGCGAACCCCACCGGGTCGCCCTGGCGGCGATCCTCGGGGCGTTGTGGCCTCCGCTGATCATCACCCTGAAGTTGTGGAAGCCGAGGAACTGGATGCGCGGGCTGGAGATGGACTGGCGCCTGGTGGTGCTCTTCATCGGCTTCGTGGCCGTTCCGGGCGGCCTGTGGCTGCTGGACAAGGAACGGCGGCGGACCGGTCGACCGGCGACACGCCTCGGCGTGATCTGGCGCTTCATGTTCTACGGCGGCCTGCTGGCGGCGTCGCTTGGGGCGCTGTTCGCCCTCGTGCAGTCGGTGCTGCAGTGGCTCAACGCGTCCAATGTCGGCGAGGCGGTGGGCGGCAGCGAGACCTCCCTGCTGATCTACGGCGTGGGCGGGCTGTCGGTGGCGGTGCTGGTCGGCGTCAGCTACGCCCTGTGGGCCGGCCTGTGCGCGGCCTTCATCGCCTTCCGGCCGCAGCCGGAGGTGCGCGACAGGCTCGGCCTGATGGGCGAGCGCGAGCCGGACTGACCCGCGGCCGGCCGATGTTACCGAGAATTTAGTTTCCATCGACGCTCGCTGATGTAAAGCTTCCTTGTCTGCACTGTGGGGGGAGGCTGACATGACCGCCGAAGCGACGATCGAGGTGGCGCCCGGAGCCGTGGGGTCCGTGCGCGAAAAGGACCGCATCCATAACCTCGACTTGCTGCGGGGCTGGGCCATTCTCGGCATCCTGGCGGTCAACGCCATGGCCTTCGCCTGGCCCGTCGAACTGATGATGGCGGAGGCGCCGCCTCCGGGCGAGCTGAGCCGCGCCGATGTGATCGGCCTGTGGGTCACCGACGTCTTCTTCTCCGACAAGATGCGCACGCTGTTCACCATGCTGTTCGGGGTGTCGGTCTTCCTCGTCGGCGGCGAGCGCCGCGACGAGACCCGCGGCAAGGTGCTGGTCCGCCGCCTGCTGTGGCTGGGTCTGTTCGGCCTGCTGCACGGCGCCCTGCTCTGGTACGGCGACATCCTGCTGCATTACGCCTATTGCGGCCTGCTGCTGATGCTGATGCGCTCGTGGTCGGCCAAACGGCTGCTCTGGGTGGGCGGTCTGATCACCCTGCTGTGGGGCGTCATCGCCACCCTCGGCTACTGGGGCATGGCCAATCTGCCGCCGGAGTTCGCCGAGCAGATGGCGGCGGGGCGCCCGACGGCGACGCCGGAATCGATCGCGGCCGTGGTGGAGATCTACCGCTCCGGCTGGCCCGCCGGCCTGATCGAGAACCTCAAGCACTGGGCCATGTTCCAGCTGATGATCAGCCCGTTCCTGATACCCATCACCGTGCCGCTGATGATGGTCGGTCTGGGGCTGTTCAAGTCCGGCTATCTGTCGGGCAAGGCGCCGATGTGGACCTATCTTCTCGTTCTGCTGGCCGGCGGCGCCAATGTGGTCCTGTTCGCCGTCTGGGGCTGGCAGGAGGCCATGGCGGGCGAGGGAGTCGATCCGACGGGCGGACTGGCCGACGCGGCGGGCGGCATGGCCCCGCTGGTCAGGCGGTGATACGCCCCACTGCTGATCCTGATGGTCCGGTTCGGTCTGAAGCCGCTGACCCGGATCTTCGTCCCGGTCGGCCGAATGGCCTTCACCAACTATCTGACCCAGACGCTGATCATGGTGACCCTCTACTACGCGCCCTGGGGCCTGATGTGGTTCGGGACCCATTCGCCGGTCGAGATGTGGCAGGTGGTCGGCGCGGTCTGGATCGCCCAGTTGATCTGGTCGCCGCTGTGGCTGTCCGTGTTCCGGATGGGGCCGCTGGAATGGGTGTGGCGCTGCCTGACCTATGGCCGGATGGTTCCGATCCGGAAAGAGGCGGCCGCCTGACGGCAGGGTCGAGAGG
>JAAXIW010000219.1 GCA_012270135.1 Brevundimonas sp.
GCCCAGCACGATGCTGAGGCTGACCATCACCAGCAGCACCGAGGCCGCCCCGATGCCCGCCTGCAGCGGATCGGGCGCCGCGCCGAAACCGTAGAACAGGCCGATCAGGGCGCCCGAAATTCCGCCTCCAACCATGCCGGCCGCGCCGGTCAGTCCGAACCGCCGCCATGCGGACGCCGTAACCGGCGCCTCGGCAGGTCCCGCCGGGAGCGGGGCAGGGGGGGCTCCATCCTCCGTCTCGACCGGCGCGATGAAGCGATAGCCGTGCTTCGGAACCGTCTCGATGAAGCGCGGCCGGGCCGCGTCGTCGCCCAGCTGGCGTCGCAGCGTCCGGATGCACTGGGTCAGGGCTTCGTCGGTGACCGGCACGCCGCGCCAGACCTCGTCGTGAAACCGCTCTTTCGACACCAGCCGGCCGGGCTCGCGCACCAGCAGCGTCAGGGCGTCGAAATAGCGGCCGTTCAGCTCGACCGGGACGCCGTCCCGCCGCAGCTGACGGTCGCCGACATCGAGCAGGAAGCCTTCGAAGCGGAAGCGGCCGGGCGCCATTTTTCAGCAGGACCTCAGGAGTTGCTCATGCCGCTCATGCGGGCGCCGGGCAGGGTGGAAGCCTCACCCATGCACGGAGGCAAGGCAATGGCCAATACGGCGGAGATGGCGGGGACCGGGGATCCTCGCCGCTGGTGGGTCGTCCCGGTCGGGACAGTCGCCGCCCTGGCCGCCGTCGGCGGTCCGATCTGGGCCTTCCACGCCGCCGACCGCCGGCACGATGTGGTTCTCAGCCGCAACGACGTCGTGCAGGAACCGCTCGGCGGGCGCACCTGGTTCGGGGGTCTGTCCAACACGGGCGACGACGCCCTCGCCGATGTGTCGGTCCTCATCCGCTTCCATGACCGGGCGGGCCGGCCCGTCGGCACGCCGCTCAGCGCCCGCGCCGCCCGACTCCATCCCGGCGACGTCCTGCACCTTCAGGCGCGCCTGCCCGCGACCGCCGCCGGCCTGAACCTCCACGCCCTGCGCTGGACAGCGGGCGGCCGTCTGGTCGCGCTCGGTCCTTCCGCGCCCGTGGCCTTCGGCGACCTGCCGGACTGAGCGTCGCAGGGTCGCGGCCTTCTCCCGCGCCGTCGGAACCGCTAAGTCCTCCCCATGATCGGAAGACTGAACCACGTCGGCGTCGCCACCCCCTCCATCGAGGCCAGCGTCGCCCTGTATCGCGACCTGCTCGGCGCCACGAAGGCCCACGCGCCCTTCGACCTGCCGGCCCAGGGCGTCCGCGTCTGCTTCGTCGACCTGCCCAACAGCCAGATCGAGTTGATCGAACCCCTCGGCCCCGATTCCCCCATCCACGGCTTCCTCGCGAAGAACCCGAAGGGCGGCCAGCACCACGTCTGTTTCGAGGTCGAGGATATTCTGACGGCCCGCGACGCCCTGCGGGCCAAGGGCGCGACCATCCTCGGCACGGGCGAGCCGCGCATCGGCGCCCACGGTACGCCGATCATCTTCGTCCATCCCAGGGACATGGGCGGCGTCCTCGTCGAACTGATGGAAACGCCCAAGGGGGGAGCCCACTGATGAGCATGCCGATCGGGCCGGTCACCATGCTGGCCATCTACATCGTCTGCTGGTGGGTGGTGCTGTTCGCCGTCCTACCGCTCGGCATGTCGCAGGGCGCCCAGGAGCGGCCCACCGACGGCGCCCAGTGGGGCGCGCCCGCGGAGCCTCGTCTGAAGCGGAAATTCCTCACCACCAGCTGGGTCTCCGCGATCCTCTGGGCCGTCGTCATGGTGCTGATCTTCATCGGCTGGATGCCGCTTCCCGATCTCGCTCCGCCCGCCTGAGGACGACGCCGTGACCGACCGACTGTTCCTGCTCAATCCGCACTGGACCGACGACGAGGGCGGCCCCTGGTTCTGTCCCGCCGGCGCCTATATCGAGGGCGTCCTCGCCTTCTATCCGGCCCTGAAGGCGCATCTGGACATCACCCGCCTCGACCACCCCCGGCCGCGCCTGCCGGTGATCGCCCTGGTCGGCGAGGACCACCAGTCCTGCCCGATCCTCGTCCTCGACGGCGAGTTCGACTGGCCGGACGCCCGGACCAGCGAAAGCACCGGCCGCCGCTTCCTCCAGGACCACGCCATCGCCCCGTATCTGGCGGCCCGCTACGACATCGGGCGGCCGCATCCCTGAACAGGGTCGATGGGCGAGGGACGAGGGGTTCTAGGGGCTGCGGTGTCTGCCTGAACGATGCTTCAACCGGGTTGCAGAATGGTCGCTGCCGCCCTCGACCCTCACCCCGCGCCCCTCGCCCCTCAGACGGGCCTCGCTTTCGC
>JAAXIW010000226.1 GCA_012270135.1 Brevundimonas sp.
CGGCGGCGGCAACCCTGCGGTCGAGGAAGCGCTGTTCCTGACCACTTTCGCCTCGAAGGTCACCGGCGGGCACCGCCGCAACGAGTTCCGGGCCGAACGCATTCTGCAGGACCGGCTGTTCTCGAATCCAAAAGTCGAGGTGGTCTGGGACCACGCCATCGACGAGATCCTCGGCGAGACCAACGACTTCGGCGGGGTCAATGTCACCGGCGCGCGGGTGAAGGACGTCAAGACCGGCGAGACGCGCGAGATCACGGCGGACGGGGTCTTCATCGCCATTGGGCACGCCCCGTCGTCCGAACTGTTCGCCGGCCAGCTCGAGACAAAGCAAGGCGGCTATCTGGTCGTAAAACCGGGCACGGCCGCGACGGCCATCGAGGGCGTCTGGGCCGCAGGCGACGTGACCGACGCCATCTACCGCCAGGCGGTCACGGCGGCGGGCATGGGCTGTATGGCGGCGCTCGAGGCGGTGCGATTCCTGGCCGAACAGGACCACAAGGCCGAAGGCCACCCGATCTCGCACAAGGAAGCTGAGAAGATCGGCGTCTGGTAGGGCCTGTTCAGGCGAACAGCTGAAGCTCCGGCGGCGCGTACAGCACCGGGGCGCCCGCCCGGCGACGCAGGGCGTAGTCCACTGCCTTCTGCACCGCGCGCTCGTCGGTGGGCTTGGACAGGACGCCGATGGTGCCGGCCACGCCCTCGCGCACCATCCCGGGGTTGGCGGTCATGAACAGCACCGAAACGCCGAGATCCTGGCCGAGTTCGCGGCCCAGCGCCACGCCGGTCGGCCCATCCGAGAGATGGATATCGACAAGGGCAAGGTCGACGTCGGTCTCGCGCACGATCCGCCGGGCGTCCGCCGCCGCCGCGACGGTCGCCACAACCTCGTGACCAAGGTCCTCCAGGACGAAGCGCAGCTCCATCGCCACGAGGGCCTCGTCTTCAATGATCAGGATGCGGGCGGTCATGTCAGTCGGTCAGTGCAGCTTCGTGTACGCGGTCGTACGCAGTGGGGTTGTAAGGGGATGGGGTTAGCGCGCGGTTTTCAGACTGGTTCCTTCATGCGACGTTTTGCGCCGCGCGGCGGCGCGACAGGGCGGTGGCGGGAAGATCCGCGATGACCCGCAAACCTTCCCTGAGCCAGTTCCGTTCCAGCCGTCCGCCCAATTGTCCCTCCACGGACATGCTGGCGAGGGAAGAGCCGAACCCGACGTGCTCCGGCGGCCCCTCGACGGGCGGGCCACCCGTCTCGGTCCAAGTCAGCACGAAGCGGTCGCCCGATTGACGTGTGTCGAGCGTCACCCGCCCGTCCTCGCGCGAAAGGGCGCCGTATTTGGCGGCGTTGGTCGCCAGTTCGTGGAACAGCAGGGCGACCGAGGTCGCGGCTTGGGCGTCGAAGGTCGCGTCGTCGCCGCTTAGAATGATGCGGGGCGCTCCGCTCAGGTCGCCGTAGGCCTTGAACAGATCGGCGAGGAAGGCGTGGAGCGTCATCGAACCGACAGTCGGCTTTGAGCTCTCGGTATGGGGTCGGACAAATTCGTGGGCCCGCGCCAGGGCGTTTATCCGGGTGCGGACCGCGCTGGCGAACCCCTTGGCTTCCGGATGCTGGCGGGCCGAAAGGGCGATCAGGGCGGAGACCACCGCGAAGATGTTCTTGATCCGATGGCTCAGCTCCTGGCTGAGCAACTCCTTGGCCTGGTCCGACCGCTTCCGGTCGTCGATGTCGGTGCAGGTGCCGAACCAGCGCGTGATCTGGCCGGCCTCGTCACGAATGGGGCGGGCGCGGCCCAGTGTCCAGCGATAGACGCCGTCGTGGCGGCGCAGCCGGTATTCGATCTCGTAGGGCTCGCCGGTCTCGAGGGAATGGCGCCAGATCGCCCAGGCCCGCGGTTGATCCTCAGGGTGGAACATGCCGTTCCAGGCTTCGCCGTCGGTCGATCCCTCGGGTACACCCGTATATTCGTACCAGCGGGCGTTGTAGTAGTCGTGGAAGCCGTCCGGCAGGGTGGACCAGACCATCTGGGGCATGGAGTCGGCGATGGCCCGGAACTGGGCCTCGGACTGCCGCTGGGCGGTCAGCGCGCGGCGCAGGTTCAGCAGGGTCATGACCTGAGCCGCGAGGACCTGCAGGGTCTGCATCTGAAGTGGGGTCGGCCCTTCCGGCCGGGGCTTGTCGTCGAGCACGCACAGGGTGCCGATGGGCAGGCCTTCAGCCGACTTCAGCAGCTGGCCGGCGTAGAAACGCAGGCTCGGCTCTCCGGTCACCAGCGGGTTGCAGGCGAAGCGTTCGTCCCGGGTGGCGTCCGGCACGACCATGCGTTCCTC
>JAAXIW010000293.1:0-11438 GCA_012270135.1 Brevundimonas sp.
TCCGCCGCGCCGATGACCTTCGGCTCGATTACCATCATCCCGCGCAGGATCAACAGACCGGGTACGGCAAGGAAGCCGAGGATCGCCAGCCACCAGATGTGCCAGACCATCGCGAAGGCGAAAGCGAAGGCCGCGCCCGCGATCAGGAGACCGTGCGCAGTGTTCTCCGGCATGTCGATGTCGTCATAGCGCTCCGGCGCCTTCCAGGGATCTTCCCCCCGCTTAGCCTCCCCCCAATCGTCGCGCGCGACGACATGCGGGATGCGCGGAAACGTCCATTCGGGCGCCGGGGCGGGCGTCGACCATTCCAGCGTCGCCCCGTTCCACGGGTCGCCTCCCGGGACGGCCGCCGCGAGGTCGACCTCTAACTCCCCGGCCGCTACCGGCTCGACGGCGCCCTCCGCGGCGCCCTCAAATCCGCCCCCGGGGTGGTCCTTCTGGAGGATGCCTAGGCCTGATCCGTCACAGCATAGACCATGATCCCCGTGGCGATGGCCAGGTTCAGGCTGTCGGCCCGCCCTCGCATCGGGATCTTGACGTTGACGTCGCAGGCGGCCGCCAGTTCGTCCGTCAGCCCGGCCTGCTCATTGCCCATCAGGATCAGGGCCGGGCGCTGGATGTCCGCCTCGCGATATCCCACCGAGGCGTCCAGCCGGGTGCCGATCACGCTCCCCGGCCAGCCCTGTCGCCAGGCCAGGAACTCGGCCGCCGAGGCCCGGGCGATGGCCACCGCGAACACCGACCCCATGGTCGCCCGGACCGCCTCGACCGAATACGGGTCCACGCAGTCCCCGATCAGCACCACCCCGCCGCACCCCGCCGCGTCCGCCGTGCGGATGATGGTCCCCAGATTGCCCGGGTCCCTGACCTGCTCCAGCGCCACCCAGCAGGGCGCGCTCTCGGGCCGGATCGAGCCCAGCGGCGTATAGACCTGCTCGAACACCCCCAGCACCGTCTGCGGATTGTCCCGCCGGCTGATCTTCTCAAGGATCGCCCGGGTCACCACGACCACCTCGCCCCCGGCCGCCCGGGTCGCCGCCTTGGCCCGTGCCCCCAGCAGGTGCGGCCGCGCCGCCTCTCCGACCAGCAGCAGCTGCGGCGCCCGGGCCTGATCCAGCGCCTCGCCGATGAATTTCAGCCCCTCGGCAAGGAACCGCCCCGTCGCCTCCCGCTCCTTGCGCATGTGCAGGGCCCGCACGGCCTTGACCGTGTCATTGGTCAGCGAGGTGATCAGCCGGTCCGCCATCAGGCGCTCCACCGGGCGAAGAAGCTCAGCCCGATGGCCCGCCCGTCCGGCCCGTCCTCGGCCAGGGCCAGCTCGCCCCAGTCGACCACCCCGCCCCGGTCATGCGTCGCCTCGGCCATCAGATGCGCCAGCGACAGCCCCGAGATCCGCGCCGCATACGCATTCAGCAGCAGGAAGGAGGCGTCGTCCGACAACAGGGCGGCGCAGTCCTTGAGCAGCCCCGGCAGATCCTCGAACAGCCGCCACACCTCGCCCGTCGGCCCACGCCCGTATTTCGGCGGATCGAGGATGATCCCGTCGTATTTCGACCCCCGCCTGACCTCCCGCGCCGCGTACTTCCGCGCGTCCTCGACGATCCAGCGCACCGGTCGGTCCGCCAGCCCGGACAGCTCTGCATTCTCTCGCGCCCAGGCCACCGACTTCTTGGAGGCGTCGACATGAGTGACCTCCGCCCCCGCCGCCGCGCAGGCGAGACTGGCCACGCCGGTGTAGCCGAAGAGGTTCAGGATGCGGGGCTTCCGCAGCCGCCGCACCCGGCCGTCGAGCCAGTCCCAGTTGGCTGCCTGCTCGGGGAAGAAGGCCAGGTGCCGGAAAGGCGTGAACCGGCTGGTGAAGCGGACGTCGCGCCACGCCAGCGGAAAGCTCTCGACCGATCTGCCCGCGAAGCGCCACCGCCCGCTCTCGTCCTCGTCGGTCGGATCGAACACCGCGTCGGCCGCATCGAAGGCCGCCGGGTCGCGCGGGGACCAAAAGCATTGCGGCTCCGGCCGCACGACCGTGTACGGCCCATAGCGCTCGAGCTTCTTGCCATCGCCGCTGTCCAGCAGGGCGTAGTCCGGCCAGGCGCGGGTGACGAGGGTCTCAGGCGACGGGTTGAGGCGCGGCGGCATGGCCCGCTGATAGGCGGTTCGGCGCCGTTTCGTCCAGCGCGGCGTAGGCGGACACGGGTTCGGTCGCCGTCGAAGGCGCGTCCCGTCGGTGGCGCGTCTTGTCCCAGGCGAACGGTTCGCGCACCAGCCGCCACACCGCATGGGCGGCGGCGAGGCTCTGCAGGGCCCAGTAGGCGGGAGCGGCGAGCATGTCTGTCGGGCCATAGCGCACGCCGGCCCGCCGGGCGCCGATGGCGCAGGACAGCCAGGCCGACGTAGCGCCCAGGGTCAGGACGCCGAGCGCCAGGGTCGGCGTCTGGGGGGGCAGGCCGGCCACGGCGGCCACCATCACGGTCGCCGCCACCCAGGCCAGCGATGGTCCGTGCACTATCGCCGAGACGATGCCCGCGCCGACCGTCACCGTCAGGGCGAAGGCCCCTCGCAGGCCCAGCCGCCAGGGCCGCCGCGTGTGCACCCCCCAGGTTTGCATATAGCCCTTCAGCCATCGCGTCCGCTGAGGCAGCCAGTCGGACAGGTCGCCCGGCGGCGTCTCCCATGTCGGGCGGCTCATGACTCCGAGACGCCAGCCGCGGGCCCACAGGCGAAAACCCAGATCGGCGTCCTCGGTAACGTTGAAGGCGTCCCAGCCGCCGACATCGCGCAGCACATCGACGCGGAAGTGGTTGCTCGTTCCCCCCAGCGGAAACGGCAGGCCGAGCCGGGCCATGCCGGGCAGGGTCGTTTCGAACAGGCTGGCGTACTCGGCCGCGAATTGGCGGTCCAGGAAAGGAGAAGGGTTGACCGCGGGATGCATGCGCCGGATGCGCAGCGGGGCTTGCAAGCACGCCAGGTTTCCGCCGGCGTCGGCCGCGAAGCGGGCAGCGGACTCGCGCAGCTGGAGCGGATCGGGCTCGTCCTCGGCGTCGTAGACCGTCAACAGGTCGCCGGTCACATCGGGCAGGGCGCAAGTCAGGGCGCGGGGCTTGGTCTGCGGCTGGCCCGGCGGGGCTATGAAGATCTTGAGCCAGTCGGGTTTCCGCGCCGCCCGCGCCGCGGCGATGGTCGAGGTGTCGTGCGGCTCCAGGATCAGCAGTCCCTGCAAGCGGTCCTGCGGATAGTCGATGCGCGCCAGCCGTTGGACCAGTTGGTCCATCACCTCGGCTTCATCGTGGAGCGCGACCAGCACCGTATAGGGCGGCAGGTCGCATTCGGTCGCGTCGACCCGTGCGAGGGTGGCTCGCGCGCTGAGGATCACCAGCGCCATGCGCCAGCTGGACACGGCCAGGAAGGTCGCAGCCGCTCCGGCCACGAGCAGAGGCGCGATCAGGTCCGGGCGCATCCAGACCATCCAGCCGGCTGCCGCGAGCCCGCCAGCGATGACCAGCCATTGGAACCGGGACAGGCCGCGTCGACCCGCACTGTCGGCCCATGGTGGTCCGTGGTGCGCGGCTGTGCGCTCCCGATTTCGAAGATCGCCGATCCCCGCTCTTCCCATTCAGAATGGTTAACGCGCCGATTCGCGGGCCGCAAGCGATTGGCGCGAGGCGGCGAATGCCGCTATTCAAGGTTCCGCAGCACGGAGTGTCGACCTAGGTGACCGCCCCCGCAGTCCTCAATCCAAAATCCCGGCGCAAGCCCAAGGGCGAAGGGCACGCCCGACGCGCCGAGATTCTGGCCGCCGCCGAACGAATTTTCGTCGAGCACGGCTACGAGGGCGCGACGATCCGAAAGATCGCTGACGAGGTCGGCCTGTCCTCAACGGCGCTCTACATGCATTTCGCCGAGAAGGGCGAGATCCTCCATGAGATCTGCCGCCAGGCCTTCGCCGCCTTGCTCGAGTTGAATCGGGGCGTCGTCGCCGAGCCGGGAGGTCCGGAGCAGCGGCTGCGCCGCATGCTGCGAGCTTACGTCGACTTCGGCTTCGCCAATCCCAACGCCTATCGGCTGATCTATATGACCCGGCCGGTAGAGCTTCGGCACGGGGCCTTGTCGGCGGCACAGGAGATGGGGGCGTCCCTTTACCGGTCGTTCGAAGAGGTGGTCGAGGACGCCGAGCGTGAGGGCCTGCTGCGCAGCGATGCCCGCACCACCGCCCAAGCCCTGTGGGCGGGCTGCCACGGCGTGGTCTCCCTGATGATTACCAAGCCCTATTTCGACTGGGTTGAGCGCGAAGCTCTGGTGAGCACGCTGCTGGACGGGCTCTTCGCCGGCCTGATGAGGCCGTGAGAATCCCGGCTGCGGTGTTGACGCTGGCCCTGACCTTGACCGGAACATCGGCCGGAGCGATCGAGAGTCGGCCGCTGCGGGTGATGTCACTGGACCAGTGCGGCGATCAGTATGCGCTGGCGCTCGCGCCTGAAGCCGAACTGGCCCTGTCGCCCCGCGCCGACGACCCGGACTCCTGGATGCGGGAGGCGGCGGCGGGTCATAGACGGGTTCGGCCGACACTCGAGGCCGCGATCGGATTTCAACCCGATGTCGTGATCCGCTACTGGGGTGGAGACGCCCGGCTGCTCGCACGGCTTGAACAGGGCGACGTCCGCGTCGTCAACATCGCGGACGCTACGAACTTCGACGGGATCCGCCGGAATATCCGGACCGCCGCCTCCATGCTCGATGTCTCGCCGCGCGGGGAGGCCCTGATCGCCCGCATGGACGCGCGCCTGAGCGAGGCCGCGCCTGCACGCGTCGTACGGCAACGCCCTGCTCTGTATCTGACCGCCGGCGGCTTCACGGCGGGGCGCGGCACCCTGGTCGACGCCATCCTCGGCGCCGCGGGCCTGACCAACCTGGTCACCAATACGGGGTTCGGACCGGTTAGCGTCGAGCGCATCGTCCGGTGGCGGCCGGCGCGGTTCGTGCTGGGCTTCTTCGACCAGTCGCGCGGCGACTGGCGCGGTGCCGGCCGGCACCCGGCGTTGCGCGCGGCGGCCCAAGGCCGGGTTGCGGCCCGTCTTCCGTCGGCCAGCCTGACCTGCCCCGCCTGGTTTGCGGCGGATGCGGCGGCGATGCTGAAGACCGCCGGATGAGAGGCGGCCGGCCGGGGCGGCTGACCCCCATCTTGGTGGCGCTGATCGCGGTGGCGACGCTGGCAGCCGTGCTCTTCGGCGAGACTGTCTTCAGCGCAGCGCAGCTGAGCCAGGCCTTCATGGATCTGACCTCCGGGCCGGCGGAAGTGCTGTGGACGGTGCGGGCACCCCGGGCGATGACGGCGCTGATCGTCGGGGCGGCGCTGGGCCTCTCCGGCGCGGTCATGCAGGGTTTGCTCCGCAATCCACTGGCGGATCCCGGGGTGCTGGGCGTCTCGGCGCTGGCGGCGCTGGGCGCGGCGGCTGCCATCGTGCTCGGCTGGGCGGCGCTGCCGGGCGCGGTCGAGGTTTCCGCCCTCGCCGGAGCCGGGCTTGCTGGCGGCTTGCTGGTGCTGTTCTCGGCGCGGGTGCGCTCGCCCGAGGCCCTGATCCTGTTCGGCGTGGCGGTGTCCAGTTTCGCCGGCGCGGCGACGGCGCTGATCTTCAATCTGTCGCCGTCCCCGATCGCCACCGCCGAGGTGATGAACTGGCTGCTGGGTTCGGTGCAGAACCGCAGCTGGACGGATGTGGCCTGGGTGACCCCGGCGGTGCTGGCCTCGGCGGCGCTGGCCGCCTTCGCCGCGCCAGGGCTGCGCATGCTGAGCCTCGGCGAGGAGACGGCGCGGACGTCCGGCCTGCCCATGGCGCGGCTGCGGCTGCTGGCCCTGCTGGCTACGGCGGTTGCGGCCGGAGCCGCCGTGGCGGTGGCCGGAGTAATCGGCTTCGTCGGTCTTGCGGCGCCCCATCTGGTGCGGGCGGCCGTTCGAGGCGATCCCGCCCGCCTGCTTCTGCCGTCAGCTCTGGCCGGAGGGTTGATGCTGGTCGCCGCGGACCTGCTGGCGAGGCTGACGCCGACCGATCAGGAGCTGAAGCTGGGCGTGTTCACCGCCCTCGTCGGGGCGCCCCTGTTCGCCCTGATCGCCTGGCGTGCGGCGCGGGAGTGGCGGCTGTGACGCCCTTCCTGACGATGTGGGACGCCGACGCGCGGCTGGGCCGAGCCAGGGTGCTGAATGGCGCCGACTTGCAGGTCGACGCAGGCGAGTTCGTCGCCCTCGTCGGGCCCAACGGGGCCGGCAAGTCCAGCGTGATCCGGGCCTTCGCCGGTCTGCTGCCTCTGAGCGGCGGCGTGGCCCGGCTCGGGGGCGACGACGTCGCAACGCTGTCGCCCCGTGAGCGGGCGGCGCGGGCGGCCTATCTGCCGCAGGAGCGGCGCATCGCCTGGAACCTGCCGGCGATCGAGGTGGCGGCGCTGGGCGCGCCCTTCCTCGCCGCCGAAGACGCGATGGAGCGGGCGCGGCGGGCGCTGGTCGAGGTCGAGGCGGAGCATCTGGCGGACCGTGGCGTGGCCGAGATGTCCGGGGGAGAGCGGGCCAGGGTGTTGCTGGCGCGGGCGATGGCCACGGGCGCGGCGGCGCTGATGCTCGACGAACCGATCGCGGGACTCGATCCGGAGGCCCAGTTGATGGTGCTGGAACGGCTGCGGGCGCGAGCCGATGCGGGGCAGGCGGTGCTGGCCAGCCTGCACGACCTGCCGCTGGCGGCGCGGTTCGCACATCGGGTGGCCGTTCTGGACCATGGCTCCGTGGCGGCGGATGGCGCCCCGATCGAGGCTCTCACGTCCGAGATCCTGCAGCGGGTGTTCGGCCTGGCGGCGCGGTGGGTCGAGGGGCCGGACGGGCCGCAATTGTACGCCGGGGGGGGGGCGCCGGCCCCGCCGGGCGCGGAGGGCAGCGGGCCGGTCGCGACGCTGACCCCGCGGCGCAGGTCGTCGGACAGGGTCAGGGGGGCCGATCCGCCGTTCAGCCGCGCCTTGTAGATCGACATGTTCTCCATCACCCGCATCATGTAGTTGCGCGTCTCGGTGAAGGGCGCGCATTCGATGAAGTCAATCGGATCGACCTGGCCGCCGCGCGGGTCGCCGCAGCGGGCGATCCACTGGGGCGGGCGGGCCGGACCGGCGTTGTAGCCGACCGTGGTCAGCAGCATCGAGCCGCCAAAGCGGTTGGTCAGGTCGCCCAGATGATAGCTGCCAAGCGTCATGTTGTAGTCGGCGTCCCACAGCCGTTCGGCCGAGAAGGGCATGCCGAGCTGACGGGCCACGGCGGCTCCGGTCGAAGGCAGGAACTGCATCATGCCGCGCGCATCGGCGTGGGAGCGGGCGCGGGGATCGAAACTGGACTCCTGACGCGTGATGGCCAGCGTGAACTCCAGCGGCGCGGCGCCGGGCACAGCGGGCGGAATGCGGACCGGATACTGACGCTCGGGCATCAGGAACCCTCGCTGGCTGGCCGCGCGGCCGACCATCATGGCCGTGAAACCCTCGCCGTAGGCGCGCGAGAGGTCCATCAGAAGGGCAAGTTCGGAAGCGCCCGGCAGGTCGTCGTCCAGCTGATAGGCGAAGACCCGGAACAGGCTGGTCTCGCCGGTCTCGCCCAGGATGCGCATCGCCTGGACCAGCTCATTGGCCGCGAAGGCGGCGCGTTCGCCGGCGGTCGGGGCCGGATCGCCGGGCAGGGTCAGGGTGCGGATACCCGCCTTCTCGGCGGCGAGCTGACCGTAGAAGCTCTGGATGTGCTGGGCGCCATTCCGGTAGAAATCGATGGCCGCCGGCGTATTGCCGCGCGCTTCGGCCGCCCGGCCCAGCCAGTACATGGCCCGGCCCTGGGTGATCGGCGTCGAGGACGACTGGCGCAGGACTTCGAAGTGATCGGCGGCGCGGCCGGGGTCGTTCAGCTTGGTCAGGGCGACCCAGCCGGCGAAGAATTCGGCGTCGACCTTGCGCTCCCCCGACGCGAACCCGTGGCCGGCCATGGAGTCGTAGGCGGCCTGCCAGTTGCGGCGCTCGAGGGCGTCGAGGAAGTAGTTGCGGCGCTCGCTCCACAGGGTGTCCTGTCCGGCGTCGTGCGAGGGCGCGGGAGGCAGGGCGGCGAGGAGCGGAAAGCCCTCGGTCTGGCGATTCTGCGACCGCAGGATGCGCACCCGCTCCAGCGCCACGGCCGGGTCCATCGCGTGCGACGGGCTGAGGCCGGCGATGACGGCGTCCGGGCTGTAGGCGTTGCGCAGCGTCATCGCCGCCTCGGCCACGGCGCGCCGTTCGGGCGAGACCAGCTGCGTCATCGCGCGGGTGGCCGGCCCATGCGGACCCAGTAGCAGCAGGTTCAGCCGCGCCTCGTGATCGGCCTGGCTCAACCAACCGCTCCAGCGGCCGAGGATACGGGTCTGCACCGGCTCGTCGAAGGACCGGGTCCGCCACCAGTCACGGATCAGCGCGCGGGCCTCGTCGCGGCGGCCGCGCTGCTCCAGCGCATCGGCCAGGGCGACGGCGCCTTCGGCCGTGGTCGGCGGCGATTGCGCGAACAGCGCCATCGCGGCGTCCGGACCGGCGTAGGCCAGGTCCAGCGCCCGTTCGGCGGCCTCGCGCCGGCTGTCGCCGCGCGGCCAGCCGGCGAAGGCGGTCTGGGCGGCGGCGAGATCGCTGTACGGCAGCTGCGGGGCGGAGGTGTCGAGCAGGGCCCATTCGACCAGTTTCCGCGCGGTCGGATTGCGAATCTGCGCCGCCGTCTGGCGCGTGCCGGCCACGTCCCGGGCGCGGGCCTGGGCCAGTCCCTGGCGGAAGAGGGCGGTGTCCTGATCGTTCAGCAGCCGCGCCTGTGTGCCCTGCGGCGCGACCTCGGCATAGGGGCGTTCCTGCGGAACCAGGGATTCGGGCGCGGGGGCGAGCAGAGCCAGGGCGGCCGCGAGACTGGTTGCGATCATTCCGTGTCCGATCCCCATTCCATGACGGTTGCGGCGTCATCGCCGCCAACCTAACCTCCCACGCTTCCTTCCGGGCGTCGTCGCCCAATTTCCACGCAGGACCATCGTTTCAATGACCGCCCCCTTGTTCAAGGGCGTGATCACCGCCCTGATCACACCACTTCGTGACGGAAAGGTGGACGAAGCCGCCTTCAGGACGCTGCTGGAACGCCAGATCGCGGCCGGGGTTCACGGTGTCGTCCCCATGGGTACGACCGGCGAGAGCGCGTCCCTGCATCTGGACGAGCACAAGCGGGTCGTGGACCTGTGCGTCGAGGTCGCGGCCGGACGGGTGCGGGTCATCGCCGGGGCGGGCTCTTCGGCCACCGACAAGTCGATCGAGCTGGTCCGCCACGCCAAGACGGTCGGCGCGGACGGAGCCCTGGTCGTGACGCCCTATTACAACCGGCCCTCGCAGGCGGGGATGGCGGCGCATTTCGAGGCCATCGCCGAGGCGGTGCAGCTGCCCGTGCTGCTCTACAACGTGCCGGGCCGAACCGGCGTCGACCTGGCGAACGACACCGTCGCGCGGCTGGCGGCGCATCCGAACATCGTCGGCATCAAGGACGCGACGGGCGATCTGGCGCGGGTCAGCTGGATGCGGGCCAACGTCATCGACCAGCAGTTCGACCTGATCTCGGGCGACGACCCCAGCTACCTCGGCTATCACGCCCACGGTGGGGCGGGGGTGATCTCGGTGACGTCCAACGTCGCGCCCGAGGCCATGGTCGCCCTGCACGAGGCCGCCGCGGCGGGCGACTACGCGACGGCCCGGGACTGGCAGGACCGGCTGATCGGCCTGCACAAGGGCCTGTTCCTCGACAATTCTCCCTCACCGGCGAAATACGCCCTGGCCCGGCTCGGCCTGTGCACCGAGGAGGTGCGGCTGCCGCTGGCCCCGACCGCCGACGCCGTGAAGCCGGCCATCGACCGGGCCATGGAGGAAGCGGGCCTCCAGAAAATTTAGTGTGGCAGAGTTGGCAGAGTCGGCGCCGAAATTCGGTGTGTCAGAGTCGGCAGAGTCGGCAGATTGAACGCGCCGCGCGTCCCCAAGGCTTGAATGCTGTCTGTAGCTGGAAGTCGGTCGGGCCATGGGCGCAGTCTGGCACGCCCCTGCGTCAGAATCGGACGTAGGGCGCGCCGACGGCTTCGCGCGCGCGGGCGGAGCGTGTAGGAGGGCCGGAATGGCCGCCGAGAAACCCAAGACCAAAGTCATCGCCGAGAACCGCCGGGCGAAATTCGACTATTTCCTCGAGGACTATACCGAGGCCGGGATCCAGCTGCTGGGCACCGAGATCAAGGCGCTGCGCGACGGCCGGGCCAATATCGCCGAGTCCTATGCGGCGGTGGAGGGGCGCGAGATCGTGCTGATCAACGCCGACATTCCGCCCTACAAACAGGCCAACCGCTTCAACCACGAGCCGCGCCGGCCGCGGAAACTGCTGCTCCACCGCAAGCAGATCGACAAGATGATCGGGGCCGTCCAGCGCGATGGCCAGACCATCATTCCGGTCCGGCTTTATCTGAACGAGGCCGGCAAGGCGAAGCTCGAGATCGCCCTGGCCAAGGGCAAGAAACTGCACGACAAGCGTCAGGCCACGGCGGATCGCGACTGGCAGCGGGACAAGGCGCGGCTGATGAAGGAACGGGGCTAGAGGGTCGAGGCGACCGGCTGGGCGTCGAGGACGCCGGGCATCGACACCGCCGCCTGATCCGCGCCCCACGGGCCGAGCGACGGCTGGGTCCATTGCTGGAACAACAAGGCCATGAAGGCGATGACGCCGGCTATGAGCAGCGCCCAGAGCGCCGCCTTCCGTTCCTCGCGCGTGAACGCCCCGCGCTGACTGCTACTCATGACAACCTCCCAGGTCCCGCATTCTCAACGCGGGTTTGGCGACGCTGTTCCTGGGAACGAAGCCTACACCCGCCGACCGCTGATTCGCGTGGCGCGGGAAGCACAGTCGCCTGTTCGGTGACCTGCGTTCGATCACGTCTCGATGAGCGCGCGGGCGCGGCGGAAGATGTCTTCGAACATCGGCGCCGTCAGCCGGCCGGTGTTCGTGTTGAGCCGGGAGCAGTGGTAGCTGTTGAGCAGCAAATAGGGGCCGATCTGCGCCTGGGCGCCGTGGCCCGCCGGCATGGCGCTGGCGGGCCGTCCCAGGGTCTTCAGCACATTGCGTCGCGACACGTCGCCAAGGGTGACGATGACCTTCAGCCGGGGCAGGGCGGCGAGGCGGGACTGAAGGAACGGACGGCAGGTCGCCTCCTCGGCCGGCAGGGGCTTGTTGCCGGGCGGGGCGCAGCGGACGGCGTTGGTGATCATGCAGTCGACCAGTTCGAGGTCGTCGTCGCCATCGGGATCATAGGTTCCGCGGGCGAAACCCGCCTTGAGCAGGGTGTCGTAGATCAGCCCGCCCGCGCGGGGGGGCGGGGGGCGGAGGGGGGGCGCGAGGGGGGGGG
>JAAXIW010000293.1:11448-11793 GCA_012270135.1 Brevundimonas sp.
CCTCGCCCCGTTCGAGGACGTCGTCGCCATCGGGTGCATAGGTGCCGCGGGCGAGACCCGCCGTCAGCCGGGTGTCGTAGCGCAGCCAGCCGGCGTGGTCGCCGGTGAACGGACGGCCCGTGCGGTTGGCCCCGGTGCGCCCCGGGGCGAGGCCGGCCACCAGCAGCCGGGCCTCCGGATCGCCGAACGAGGGCGCGGCGCCGTTCCACCAGCCAGGATTCCGGCGCGCATTCTCCAGCCGGTATTCGACCAGCCGCGGGCAGAACGGGCAGTCGCGCGGCGCCTCGGGGGGGTAGGGGAGGGTCATCGGGGCAGTTTCCACGATTCCTTCTCCCGACGGGAGAA
>JAAXIW010000302.1 GCA_012270135.1 Brevundimonas sp.
GCCCGAGATCAGCGGCCTGGAAGTCACCAAATGGCTGAAGGACGACGAGGAGCTGAACCACATCCCGGTCATCGCCGTGACCGCCTTCGCCATGAAGGGCGACGAGGAACGGATCCGGCAGGGCGGCTGCGAGGCCTATATCTCCAAGCCGATCTCGGTGAAGCATTTCCTCGATGTCGTGCGGAAGCACCTCGGACCGGTGGAGGCGCTGGTTCCATGACCGCCCGCATCCTGGTCGTCGACGACGTCGAGCCGAACGTCCGCCTGCTCGAGGCCAAGCTGACGCTGGAATATTACGAGGTGCTGACGGCGATGGACGGCGCGACGGCGCTGGAGATCGCGGCGGCCGAGCGACCGGACATCATCCTGCTGGACGTGATGATGCCCGGGATGGAC
The DNA here is from genome assembly GCA_012270135.1 of Brevundimonas sp. Classification (GTDB taxonomy): domain Bacteria; phylum Pseudomonadota; class Alphaproteobacteria; order Caulobacterales; family Caulobacteraceae; genus Brevundimonas. Next base: position 397 of record JAAXIW010000302.1, read on the forward strand.
GGGTTCGAGACCTGCCGGCGGCTGAAGGCCGATCCGGTGACGCGGCATATTCCGGTGGTGCTGGTCACCGCGCTGGACGGGCGCGAGGACAAGATCAAGGGTCTGGGCGTCGGGGCCGACGACTTCGTCACCAAGCCGATCGACGACGTCATCCTGTTCGCCCGGGTCAAGTCGCTGGTGCGGCTGAAGGCCGTCATGGACGAGCTGCGCGAGCGCGAGGAAAGCGGCCGCCGGCTGGGCGTCGACGCCGACGGGGCCGGGCGGCTGCGCGGCTCGGGCGGACGGGTGCTGATCGTCGACGACAACGCGCTGCAGTCGGAGAAGATGCTGACCCATCTGTCCGCCGAGCACCGGCCGGTCGTGGAGACCGACCCGGCGGCGGCGCTCATCGCGGCGCGCGGACCGGTCGACCTGATGATCGTCAATGTCTCGAGCAGCGGCTTCGACGGGCTGCGCTTCGTGGCCCAGGCGCGCTCCAGCGAGGCGTCGCGGCGCACGCCGATCCTGGCGGTGGTCGATCCGGCCGACCGGCCGCGCCTGCTGAAGGCGCTTGAGCTGGGGGTCAACGACATCCTGCCGCGCCCGGTCGATTCCGAGGAGCTGATGGCGCGGGCGCGGACCCAGATCAAGCGCAAGCGCTACGCCGACTTCCTCAAGGAAAAGCTGGACTACAGCCTCGAGATGGCGGTCACCGACGCCCTGACCGGGCTGCACAACCGGCGCTATATGGCGGGGCAGCTGCAGGCCATGGTCGGACGGGCGGCGCAGGGCGGCGCCCCCGTCGCGGTGCTGGTCATGGACATCGACCACTTCAAGGTCGTCAACGACAGCTTCGGCCACGACGCCGGCGACGAGGTGCTGCGCGAGTTCGCGGTGCGGCTGGCGACGAACGTTCGGGCCATCGACCTGCCGTGCCGGTTCGGCGGCGAGGAGTTCGTGGTGGTCATGCCGGGGGCCTCGCTGGAAGCGGCCGCCCGCGTCGCCGACCGCATCCGCCGCGACATCGAGAGCCAGCCCTTCCCGATCATGAACGGGGCCGAGGGGTTGAGCGTCACCGTCTCGATCGGGGTGGCGGCGAGCATCGCCGGGGACACGCCGGAAGCCCTGCTGAAGCGGGGCGACGAGGGGGTCTATGAGGCCAAGGCGCACGGCCGGAACCAGGTGATCGCGCGGGCGGCGTGAAGGCGGGAAGCGCTCCCTCTCCCGGCGGGAGAGGGCTTGAGCCTCCGGGAGCGTAGCGAGCGGCAAGGCGAAAGGGTGAGGGGCTACCTGTCCAGGTGGCAATCGCTGGAGGGGCGCTTCGGCGCGCCGTACCCTCCGCCCATGTCGAACCGCCGAATGAATCGCGCCCGCGAACTCCGCCAGTCAGCCGGGCTGGCTGCGACGCGGGTCTGGGAACAGGTCCGTGGGGGCGCGATCGACGGCCACAAGTTCCGGCGCGAGCATCCCGTCGGGCCCTACTACGCCGACTTCGCCTGTAGACGGCTGCGGCTGGTCATCGAGATCGATGGCGGCGTGCACGGACTTGAACATGTCCGCGACAGGGACCAGCGGCGGCAGGCGGAGATCGAAGCGCTCGGCTGGACGGTGCTGCGGTTCACCAATGACGAGGTGCTGCTGGAGCCCGCCAAGTTGGCGGAGGCGGTGAGACGGCACGCGGCGAAAATCGGCGTCGAAGGGTAGCCCCTCACCCTTTCGCGCGACCGATCGCTTCGCTCCCGGGCGCTCAAGCCCTCTCCCGCCGGGAGAGGGACGCGGGACCCAAACGAAAAACGCCCGGTCATCGCTGACCGGGCGTTTCGAAATCCAGCAGGGGTGAACCCTTACTTGATCTTGCCTTCCTTGAACTCGACGTGCTTGCGCACGACGGGGTCGTACTTCTTGACGACCATCTTCTCGGTCATGGTGCGGGCGTTCTTCTTGG
>JAAXIW010000210.1:0-536 GCA_012270135.1 Brevundimonas sp.
GCGCAAGGTCGACTATCGCGCCACGTCCTGAACATCACTGCAACCACCCCATCCCCAACCCTTCCCCCTCGAGGGGAAGGGAGCTTTCTACTCCGCCCGCGACCCGATCGTCCGGTCGAGGAAGTCCAGATACGTCCGCCACTGCTGCAGCTGCCGCGGGTTGCCGCGCACCCCGTGACGCTGCCCCGGATAGAGCATCATCTCGAACGGCTGGCTGTTCTCCTGCAGGGCGTTGATGACCCGCGTGGCGTTCTCGAAGATCACATTGTCGTCGGCCATGCCGTGCAGCAGCAGCAGCCGGCCGGTCATCCGGTCCAGCTGGTCGACCACGTCCGAGGCCGCATAGCCCTCGGCATTGGCCTGCGGCGTCGACATGAACCGCTCGGTGTAGTGGGTGTCGTACAGGCTCCAGTCGGTGACCGGCGCGCCCGAGATGGCCGAGGTCAGGTTCATCTCGGGCTCGGTCAGCATGTGCAGCGTCATGAAGCCGCCGTAGCTCCAGCCCATCGCCGCGAAGCGGTCGGCATCGACGAAGG
>JAAXIW010000210.1:546-2317 GCA_012270135.1 Brevundimonas sp.
AGACTCATGAAGCCGCCATAGGACCAGCCCATGATGGCAATCCGATCATCGTCCACATAGGACAGTGATCTCAGATAGTTGGCGGCCAGAACCTGATCTTCTACCTCAGGCTGACCCATCTTCAGATACAGGGCCTGTTTGAACCGCGCCGACCGATCCCCCTCCCCGCGATTGTCCAGCCGGAAGACGATATAGCCGGCCTCGGTCAACAGTTGATTGGTGGCCGATTGCCAGCTCTTCCTGACCCCGCCGCCCGACGGGCCGCCATAGACCTGCATCACCACCGGATACTCTTTCGAGGGGTCGAAGCCCGGCGGCGTGGTCATCTGCCAGACCAGCATCTCGCCGTCGCTGTCCAGCGTGCCGTAGGTCACCTCGCCACGCCGCGAGGCGTACGGATAGTACGGATGGCTCTCGTCCAGCCGGTTCTCCTCGATCCAGCGGATGAAGGTTCCGTCGGCGCGATAGAGGCCCGACTGCGGCGGCGTGTTGAGATCCGAATAGTTGCCGACGAAGGCCGTGCCCGTCCGGTTCATCGAAGCCGACCACCAACCGCCGTCCGGGGTCACCGGCGTGAACCGCCCGCCGTTCTGCCCGTCCAGCGACGCGCGCCACAGCCGCTGGGTCGTCGGCGTCTCGCCCTGCACGTCGCACATGGCCACCCGGCCGCCCGGCATGGGGCAGGCGCTGTGCCCGCCGGTGACGCCCTCGGGCCGCTCGGCGTATCCGAACGAGGCGGTGAAGAAGACCTCCCCGGTCTCCTGATTGACGCCGTTCAGGCTCTTCACCGCCCACGGGCCCCAGGTGATCGGCCGGACCATGGTCCCGTCGGCTTCGTACAGATACAGGTGGTTCCAGCCGGTCTCTTCCGAGGCCCAGATGAACCGCCCGTCCTCCAGCGCCTTGAAGGCGTGGTTCAGCGGCACCCAGGCGTCGCTGGTCCGGGTCAGGATCACCTTCGACGCGCCCGTGGCCGGGTCGACGCTGAGCAGGTCCACCGTCTTCTGGTCGCGCGACTGGCGCTGCACGTACAGCGTCTCGCCGTCCGCCGACCAGTTGACCCGCGCCAGATAGATGTCGGTGTTCGCGCCGAGATCGACCTTGGTCCGCCGCCCCGTCTCGCGGTCGTGCACATACAGGTCGACCACCGCATTGGGCCGCCCCGCGCGCGGATAGCGCTGCTCGATCACGGTCGCCCCGCCCCCGGTGATGTCCAGCCGCGGGATCACGTCGACGGTCGATTCATCGGTGCGCTGCAGGGCGATGTAGCGCTCGTTCGGGCTCCACCAGTAGCCGGTGTCGCGGTCCATCTCCTCCTGGGCGATGAACTCGGCCGTGGCCCAGGTGACCAGCCCCTCGCCGTCCGTCGTCACCGCCGTCTCGCGGCCGGCGGCCAGGTCGTAGACGACCAGATCCTGATCCCGCACCCACGAGACGTAGTTCCCCTCCGGCGACACCTTGGCGTCGATCTCGTCGGCCTCGGTCTCGGTCAGCCGGCGCACCGCCCCGCCGTCACGCTCGGCCAGGAAGACGTCGCCCTCCAGCGGCGCGAGGATGTAGCGGCCCTGTTCGTCCCACGAATATTCGACCACGCCGCGCTGCGAGATCCGCATCCGCTCGCGCCGCGCCTTCTCGGCCTCCGACAGCTCGCCCGCGTCGGGGACCAGCGCCCGCGCGTCGATCAGCTTGAACGGTTCGCCCTCGCCGGTCGGGGCGGCCCACAGGTCCAGCACGTCGACGTCGTCCTCGCGCGAGCGCAGGAAGGCGACCA